>LCPR01000008.1:0-9769 GCA_001003725.1 Candidatus Saccharibacteria bacterium GW2011_GWC2_48_9 | reverse complement strand
CACACACAAGAAGAGTCTAACAAGTTTGCCGACGATCTGTTCGAGAAGGCGGCACACGACCACAGCCACGACCATGCCGCGCATGGCGAGGTGGGGCACTATGGCATAGACAGCAATCAAGAAGAAGGTATCACAGAAGCTCAAGAATCAGCCACGACACCCGCTAGCAGTGCCGACACCCCCCTTCAAGAAGATGCACCGCAACCAAACAACACGGCTGTCGCACAAGAGTCACCGCACGATCCACCGCCAGAGCAGCAAAAACCCCCAGCTGAACTCACAGCAGATGATGACGGCGAGCAAACACCGCCCCAAGCCGCACAAGCAACACTGACGCGCGATGGCTCTTCAGTAAGCTCCGAACTTCAAGAAGCAAACGTCGCCGAACCGCCAGATCAGACAGAAAAATTAGACACAGCATCACTTGAGCAAAAGCCGCTAACATTTCAACTATCCGACAGTGAGCTTTCAGATCCTCTGTCTTTACCCGAAGCAACACGCGACCTAACGGACAACAATGCTACGGATCTTGCGACATATTTCGAAGATCTTGAAGTTGAGTCTATAAGCGAGCCTTCAGTAGAACTCACAATACCTTTGAGCGAGCTGAACGACATTTTGTACGGTGATCTATTCGATGAGACCTTATCTGATCCTGACTTAACCGAGCAAGTGGTAGACGATCTGCTCGTAGACCCAGCGGTGCAGGAACCTTTAGCTGAATTCGCGCAAACCCAGGAACACACCACTCTTCGTGAACAAGCTTTTTTTGAGTCACTTGGTGACGATGCAGCCAGCCTAGAGCAATACGCAATTGACGAGCCTGTGCGAGATATGATGAGCGACATTGAGCACACACTATCAGATGACACAGAAGTCGAAGTCTCGCAGCACGCACTCGATATCATCGATACGTTGCTCAACACAGAAGCATCGAACTATGCGGACCTAGCTGAACGCGAGCCATTAACGCACGCAGAATTGCGGCGCAGTATAGTAGAGCTCGCCGAAACCCTTGGTACAAAGCCAGAGGTGTTGCTTGCGCTTATGGAAATTGAAGATAACGACGACGAATTAGATACTCAGGAGATTGAGTTATCGGACCTGCAATATAAGATACTGATTGCACTCAAGCAATCGATCAGTATCGAAGATAGTTCCGAATTTTCACTCGCAAGTTCACTAGCCAGCCAAACAGCGAGTAGTGACACGGTATTTCAAACTCTTAGCAAACTTGCGCTGCGCGCATTTTCTACACATACACTACACGCCAATACTACTACCGCAGCGTTGTAACCCCCCCTACTCACATCATGTATGGTTCATGAGAGTGCCTACCGAATGTTTCAGCGCATCACGAAGCGCTGCGCTTATATCGGGTTTTTCATGATGTAGCTGTTTTTCTACAATAGCCAATCCGCTTTCGCGTAGCGCGATTCGTCCTGCAAACTTACCAAAATCACCAATTTCATCAAATTCATTATGCTGCTCGTCTTCAATCACATGCGCCAAATCCTCAATACTATGAACTTGGGCGTAGTGAGTAAGTACTTCGCCGTAGCCTGTGTGCAAGCTGCGATAGAAGTCGTTGCACGCTCGTATGCCAAAACGCTGAGCGCCTGCTCCTACTGTATTAGTGATGACAGCCTCGCCGATTTGTAAGTGTGCGAGAGTGTGCTGAAAGTTACTTTCACGTAGTTCCATAGTTATGTCCTTATATTACGTACTTCCGTGAGTATAGTAGGTGTCAGTAAATATGCAATTTTGTTGCAGAAATATATAATATTGCGACTTTTTCGCAATATATAGTACAATGGCTTTATGCATCAAGACTTCGAATCGATCTTAAAATCATCTGGCCAAAGTGTTACAAAACCTCGGCGCGCTGTATTCGACGCGCTCACGCGCGCCGATTCGCCACTCAAAAACGGAGAAATAGCCAAACTCACGCCATCTATCGACAGAGCCAGCGTTTACCGCACATTAGAGCTTTTCGCTAAGCTTGGCATCACGACAACTACTATTCGTGGCTGGACGCCGTTTACCGAGCTCGCAGAGCCATTTAAGCCTCACCATCATCACATGATATGTGAACGATGCGGCGTAGTAGAAGAGATCGAGAGCGATACGCTTGAGGATATGCTTACAATTCTCGCCAGCCGGCATCATTTCACACTTCGTAGCCACACTGTAGAGTTGAGTGGCGTATGTGCGTCGTGTAGTAAAAATCTCCCGCAACCAACATCGTTATAATATATAACAACATTGGTTGGGGGAGGCGGAAGGAAATCCGACTCCGCCCAAGCCTCTAGCCTAACTCTTCGTAACCACTCAAGGCCACAGAATCACTCCGAGTACAACCGCCATCGCGAAGACAGCGACCGCCGCCATGAACCACCGCTGCACATGAGGGTAGTAGCGATGGAAGCGCTCGAGCGTCTTCTCGCCACGGAAAACCGCGACAAGAAACAGCACGAGAATGCTCGCTCGCCCTTTGTCTTTGCCGGTTTGCTCATAGGACAAGGGGCGTGGGTTTTCCACACGCAAGTGAGAAGGGCCACGGTAGCCATAACCACCTACGAGCGGCAGATTGTCGTATTGAGACATCAACGTCATTCCTTCCGCCAGTCGCGCCCCAGAGTGGAGCGCGGATGTAAACACATCAAGCAAGTCAGACGACTCACTATAATTAAACTATACAATACTTAGGCTTTTTTAGCAATGGCGCGACTATCCATACGACGCTTCTCGATAATACTCGAAATGACCGCCGTCACCACAAACACCAAGCCAAGTCCGCCGATAAGCCACTCAGGTAGGTGCACGCCGTAGATCTTAACCATCATCACGCTACCGAGTGCTAGAATAGCCCAGTGCGCACCGTGCTCAAGGTAGCGGTATTTTGCCAGCGTACCAGCACGCAGCAGGTATACTGTCATAGATCGCACCCAGATAGCACCAACACCGAGACCTGCAATAATGAGTAGAATACTTGAAGTAATAGCAAACGCACCAATTACACCGTCGAAACTGAACGAAGCATCGAGCACTTCGAGGTACATAAAGCTAGCAAACGCAGCCATGCCTGTCTTCACCTTGATATTGCCGGCTTTTTTGCGCGCTTCTTCGTCGTGTTGCTCGTGTTTAACGAAGAACGAGGCGAGAAGGCCAAGCGCTAAGTGTAACAAAATACCTAGCACGGCAGACACAAGCACTACTTCCTGGTACTTGTCGCCCACGGTAAAGTAGAGAACAGCCGCGAGAGTAAGCATCAAGGCAACACGCATATTGTCGAACTGACCCGCCTTGGCAAGTGTAGGTTCGATTTTCTTGAGCCAATGCACTTCTTTATCGCGGTCGAGGAAGTAGCTGAGAGCCACCATGAGCAAGAATGCACCACCGAACGCATCAATCATAGGCGCAGCTTCGTACAGCACTTCACCATACGCGTCGGCATCGTTGAGTGCGAGGTTGACGACCTCCATAAATCCGAGCCCGCCAGCAATCTGTACGATAAAAATAGGTAGTAAGAAACGGACAACAAACACTGCGATAAAAATACCGACTGTCAGGAACAACGTCTGCCAGAAACGCGACATAGTTGCGAGCACCTTACTGTTGACGACTGCGTTATCGAAACTAAGCGTCACCTCTAGAACTACTAGAATTGCAAAGATCCATAACCCAACTAAGCCGTCGTAATACCCTACGACAGCGGCAAGCAGTAGTGTTAATAAACCTGAAAACCAAAATATTCGTAGTGGGTGAGCGTTGTGCATAATTCTTTTCTACTATAACGTAGTCTTACAATAAAATCGACGCATAAATCGTAAAATAAAATTACCTCTTGGCAATCAAGAGGTATAAAAATTTTCCAACAAAAAAGCGCCAGGTAAGGGTGGGCATCACCTGGCGCTATCACACCCTTCAACCCACCCGGGCATCCCAGTAGTGAAGCGTCTCGATCAAAACTCCGTAAGATCGGCGCCTGGCCTAAGGCCAATATTTACATACTCACTAACAAGAGGTCCGCCTTTGAATAAAGGGCAGTTAAAGGGGTTAGTATGCATGCAATGCTATATAGTCCAAAAAGCGGAGGGTAGATTACTTAGAGAACACATTGCACACAACCTAACATAAGTTAGAATAGGGGGTATAAGGTTCATTTGATTGTCCTCGCTGAAGCAATCAATCGTTATTCAATATAGCATTTATATTTCATTATGTCAACACTTTTCACACATAAATCATGAAAATCAATAAGATCACACCAGATGACAACGAGTTTACTAAAACACTTACCTCTGTAGTTCCGAAACCACAAGCATTGTATTATATAGGAACATTGCCAGCCGTACGTCAAGCAGCCGTCACTATCGTAGGCACTCGCAAGCCCAGCAAATATGGCCAAGAAGTAACGCATATGTTTGCCTACGAACTTGCACGCAGAGGAGTTGTTATCGTCAGTGGACTAGCGCTCGGTGTTGACGGCATCGCCCACAGAGCAGCACTAGAAGCGGGCGGCATCACCCTCGCCGTACAAGCCAATGGACTCGCGACACTCACGCCACATAGTCACCGCCAACTTGGCATAGATATATTAAGTAAAGGCGGCGCTATCATCAGCGAATATGCACCCGACGTACCGCCGGCGAAATATCGTTTCCTCGAGAGAAATAGACTAGTGAGCGGGCTTTCTGACGCGGTACTTATCACCGAAGCAGCAGCACGTAGTGGCACGCTATCTACTGCCGCACGCGCACTAGAGCAAGGCAAAGAGGTCTTCGTCGTGCCAGGCAACATCACCAGCCCACTTAGTGCAGGCTGCAACCAGCTCATACGCCAAGGTGCTACGCCAGTGACAAAAGTTGAAGATATCCTAGAAATTATCTTGCCTGGTGCGCTAGAGCAGCAACTAAAGATGCCCCTCGGAGACAACGCGGCGCAAACCAAAATCATCGAGCTGCTCGCACATGGCCTTCGCGACGGTGAAGAATTGCAGCGAGCCAGTGCACTAGAAGTAAGTGTTTTTTCGAGTGAGCTCACCATGCTTGAGATAAATGGCGTTGTACGACCACTCGGCGCCAACCAGTGGACATTGCGCTAGAAATGTCACAATACTTGACATAATATAATTTTTAGTATAATAATAGTATCCATGGGTAGAAAAGGAAGAGTCATTGCGACTCTGTCATTTGTGGCGTGCGTAGCCGTCACAACAGGATGCAACAACAGCGAAGGGGAAACAACAGTTTCGGCGGCAACCGCCGCGGTCACAACGACCACGGAAGTATCAGTCGCCCCTCCAGAAGGATGGACGATCTCGACACCGGCGGAAGCAGAAGCACCGCGACCCATCGACACCGCGTCGCTCCCAGAGGACACGGCCTACGTGACACTCAGCTCAGCAGGGACACCTCCAGAGACTGATGTCACCAAGATGATGAGCGGTGACAGCCTGAGCTGCAAGAACAGCAAGGTGACAGTGGTGTCGGGCCAGGATGTCCTCGCACCCAACATCGATCGCTGGGCGTTCGTGGGCTACACCGAAACCGGTGCTCTCGTGGCCGAACGCGAGCGGACGTCCGGACTTGTCAGGGCGATCGTGTCAGGAAGCTCGTTTGCGACCGGTTTCAGCCAGCTCGCGTCCACCTACGTGATCACGCGCGAAGACGGAGAAAGGCTCGGCAACGCCAATTTCTGCACGCGCTGATCAACCCATCCACCCACCACGGGGCGTCCCGCCTCCAGAACTCTCACTATAGAGTCACTGGAGGCCGGGGCGCCCCTCAATTCGTTTACACACATTATATACCGTCGTAATTTCACGCAAAGTAAGCATTGCGTTTTCAAAGTTTTTATGCTATAGTACAATCACGTTCAAAGCGCAAGGCCGAGAACACCCCGAGAGATAGGAATATCATGGAAGGAATGAGCGAGAAAGAGTATTTCAGCACATTCGGCGAGCCGCAGGCCTCCAAGGACAGCCACGACGACCGCGAGGAAATCGAGAAGTTCTGGAACCAGATCTGCGATGGATTCGACTACGACGTACTCGTCGCCTGAACCACCCCTCGCCGCCAGCCCCCTCTCAATCCCCGATACACGTACGCTGTCGCACAGCGCACAATGACATTTTACGCTGATTGTCTCCTGCGTACGTGTATCGGGCCAACGCCCTCCAGATTGGAGGCGTTTTAGTTTGCCGGGGTTTACAAAACCATGGGTCACTAGTAGTATTGTAACTTGCGTCTACTTTGTTACAGTAGAGAAGCATACGCTTATGACCAAAAATTTAGTTATCGTAGAGAGCCCAGCAAAAGCAAAAACCATCGAGAAATATCTCGGTAGTGATTTTCATGTGCTTTCGAGCATTGGTCATATTCGCTCTATCATGAAGAAAACTAAAGACGGCACCCCTCCTATCGACGTCGACAACGGCTTCAAAACTCAATACGAGGTTGATCCTGAGAAAAAGAAGACTGTTACTGAACTTCGCAAGCAAGTCAAGGCAGTGGGCGTAGACAATGTCTGGCTCGCGACCGACGAAGACCGCGAAGGTGAAGCTATCGCATGGCATCTTTGTGAAGTTTTGAATCTTGATCCGCTCACTACAAAGCGTATCGTGTTTCATGAAATCACAAAAAATGCCATCACCGAAGCCGTCAAGAACCCCCGAACTATCGACATGAACCTGGTCGCTGCACAGCAAGCAAGACAGATTCTCGATCGCATCGTAGGATTTGAGCTGAGCCCCGTAGTGTGGCAAAAAGTCCCAGGCGGCAAATCGGCTGGTCGCGTACAAAGCCCTGCCGTACGCCTACTAGTAGAACGCGAACGCGAAATTGAAAAATTCGAAGGCTCATCGCAATTTAAGGTAA
Organism: Candidatus Saccharibacteria bacterium GW2011_GWC2_48_9; assembly: GCA_001003725.1. GTDB lineage: Bacteria > Patescibacteriota > Saccharimonadia > Saccharimonadales > Saccharimonadaceae > Mycosynbacter. The sequence goes on along the minus strand of LCPR01000008.1, from coordinate 2,888 downwards.
CCGCGCTTTTTGTCCACGACAACCAAGAGGTAAAAGCAGAGTTACCGCAGCGCTTCGATACAGAAGATGAGGCCCGTGCCTTTCTTGAGAGTCTAGCTGGCGCTTCGTTTAGCGTCACCAATGTAACTAAAAGCCCGTCTACGCGCAACCCCGGCACACCGTTTACTACCAGTACACTCCAACAAGACGCCAACTCCAAGCTCGGCTTCGGCAGCAAAGCCACTATGAGCAGCGCACAAAAACTGTATCAAGAAGGTAAGATTACCTACATGCGTACCGATAGTGTCAACTTGAGCGGCCAAGCTATCGCCGCAGCAAAGGACTACATCACTTCGGCATTCGGCGCAGAGTACTCTCAAGTCCGCCAGTTTAAGACCAAAAACGCCAGCGCCCAAGAAGCACACGAAGCAATCCGTCCAACCGACATGCGCCTGGAGCGGGGAAGTGGCAACGAATACGACCAAAAGCTCTACAACCTTATCCGTACGCGTACGCTTGCCAGCCAAATGGCGCCCGCAAAGCTCGAAAAGACAACCGTAACCATCGCTATTTCCACTGGCGACAAACAATTCGAAGCAAAGGGCGAAGTTATTATATTTGATGGGTTCCTCAAAGTGTACGGTGGCAGCAAAAAAGAAGCCGACCTACTGCCTGCTATGGCGAGCGGCGACACACTCGCTATGAACGAAGCAACCGCCAAGCAAGTATTCGCCCGACCACCAGCTCGTTACTCCGAAGGTAGCCTGGTAAAGAAGCTCGAAGAACTTGGCATTGGCCGGCCAAGCACGTATGCGACCATCATAGATACGGTGCAGACGCGTGGCTACGTCGTCAAAGGTGAAGGCGAGGGCACACCCCGAGATGTCATAGTGCTCAACTACGACGGATCTGCCATAGAGCGGGAAGTTGCGCAAGAGAAAACTGGTGCAGATCGTGGTAAATTAGTACCAACTCCAAGCGGTGAGCTCATCGCAGACTTCTTGGGTGATCATTTTGAGCAAGTCGTTGACTACGATTTTACTGCGAGTGTCGAAGAAGAGTTTGATCGAATTGCCGAAGATAAGCTTGCACGCAATGCTATGCTCGCAGCATTTTACAAGCCGTTTCACAATTTGATAGTTGAATCGGGCGGCATCGACCGCAGCACAGTCGGTGCATCAAAAGATGTCGGCACCGACCCGAAGACAGGCAAACCGATCATCGCACGCTTTGGGCGCTTCGGCCCGATGTTGCAACTAGGCAGCACCGAAGACAAAGAAAACAAGCCGCAATTTGCACCTATGCCAAATGGCGCTAAGATAGAAACCGTCACGCTCGAGCAAGCCTTGCAAGCATTCCAGCTACCGCGCGTGGTTGGACAGACCGCAGACGGTCAAGACATCAAAGCTAATGTTGGTCGTTTTGGCCCGTATATCCAGGTTGGTAAACTGTTCGTCAGCATCAAGCCAGAAGATCCTCATGACATCACGCTCGAGCGAGCACTCGAACTCTACGAAGCCAAGCTCAAAACCGAAGCCGAGAAAAATATCTCAGATTTTGGTGATGGGGTAAAAGTGCTCAACGGCCGTTACGGACCCTACATTACTGATGGCAAGAAAAATGCCAAGATTCCTAAAGACACCGAGCCAAAATCAATCACTCACGAACAAGCTAAGCAAATGCTCGCCGATGCACCAACTGCCAAAGGCCGATTTGCACGCAAAACTACTACGACAAAAAAGACAGCTGCCAAAAAGACTGCAGCCAAAAAACCCGCAGCGAAGAAATCACCTCGAAGTAAAAAATAATTACTTATTGTACAATAGTATATTTTATGTTAAAGTATCTTTTGTCAGCGATTTCCTAACTCGGGAGAACCTATGAACGATCTACCGCTCGTCATGTTTATTCAAGATCTGCCACTTTTCATCCAGATTATCTGCTGGATCGGAATCTGGGCGGGTCTCGGTATTGCGTCGGCAGTAGCGTGGCTCGTGCTCGGCACACTCGTGTCACTCTTTCTCGGCGGATTTCTTCCAGGTGAGTTCTGGGGAAGAGACGGAGCGAAGAGGGCAGGCTGGTACTTCGGGCTGTCCGCAGCCTTCGGGCCAGTATCTATCGTCGGGATCCCACTAACACTCCTCGACGACTGACGCCCCGCCCCTATTGAGAAGCCCGCCCCGCAAGGGACGATGTCGCACTTCGGGGCGGGCTTTTCATATCTAGAGACTGATACGCATACGCGATATACATATATTATGTTCATTTTAAGGTGCTATATGCACTTGCGTGGATATACCTCTGTAAAGCATAAACTCTATCTATAGTGCACACCATATTATATATGCGCTGTATATACATAAGCGCACATACCGCATATATAAAAAGTCTCAAAACATTGTTTATAGACATCGTAAAAATCGTGCTATAATACAGTAAGCAGAAAATCTGTTTGACATTGAAGACACAATGTTTTATAATGAAAAACAGATTTGAAGAACAACATCATAATCTGAGGTGAGGCAGAGAGGAAAGACAGATGAGCGAAGCTCCTACGCAGGAACAAGTTATAGATATCAAGGCATCGGTTGCCTCGATAGTGGATTCTATCGATCAGGAGCGCGAACGTGAGATTATCACTCGTCGTTTTGGCCTCTATGAGCGCAAAGAAACACTCGAGCAGATCGGTGAGCTACTCGGCATCACCCGTGAGCGTGTTCGCCAACTTGAAAAAGCTATTCTCATCCGTATCAAAATGTCCGCAGAGCGCGGCGATTTGCCAGACGTCACAGCAAGCGAAAAAGTCATCATCCGAGTCCTTAGCGACAGTGGTCGTATAGCTCGCGTACAAGATCTGACAGACTCACTCCTTGGCAAAAAAAGCGATGCCCGAGAACGCGCACATATTG
>LCPR01000007.1 GCA_001003725.1 Candidatus Saccharibacteria bacterium GW2011_GWC2_48_9 | reverse complement strand
ACTCTGTGACAGAATGAGGCAGCTGTTGCGCTAAGAGCGAGCCAATAACACCATTACTACCAATAATTAATATTTTCATGCCGCAATCTCCGCGATTACCCGTGCAGGTGCGCCATCGAGGCTAAGATTGAGGGGCAGGGCGAATACTCTGAACTCCTGGTGGGCAAGCGCAGCAAGGTTAGTGAGGTTTTCTATGATATGAATATCACGCGACAGGAGTATTTTATGAATCGGAAATCCGGGCGTGTTGTCGGCACTGCAGGTATCTAGCCCAACCATGCTCACCTGCCGGCCGACGAGATATTCGGCAATATCCGGAGGCATTGTAGGGTATCGCTCGAAGTAGCTTGCATCATAAAAACGTGCGGAAGTACCAGTGTCGAACAATACGATATCGCCGGCTTGGATATCTGCGAGTTTCAGGCTGTCAAGCGAAAAGCCTTGCGTCGCATCTACCATGCGTCCTCGACCTACAAAACGAGATATGTCCGTCATATTGAGTGATGCACCTTCGGGAATCATGTGCGAGGGTGCATCGATGTGTGTGCCGGTGTGCGTTCCCATGCTGATAGAGTGGCCTTCATAGCCGTCATGCTCGAATGCGCCAGCTACTCTTGCCTCGAAGTGAGGGTCTCCAGGATATGCCGGTGTTCTGTCGTCGATATGTACGGAAAGGTCGATAATCATACATATAGTGTAGCAAACTGCTTATGCGTACGAAAATTCTCGCTAGGATCTGTCGGTATTTCAGCGAATTCTCAAGAATTCTCGATATAGTATTACGTGTTGCAGTACGCAACACCTCATCTCCACCTACATACCCACCAAATTAGGCCACCCATAGAGGTGGTCGTTTGGCTGTAAAATTATTTAGTAAGGTTGATAAGCTTGACGAGACCGATTGACAGTAGCCAGTAGACAACTATGGCGACGATACTGCTCGTGTCGAGATAAAAGCGGGTATAATCTGGCTCTTCGAATATGCCGTAGAACGGTACGATGAATATAGCGCTGAAGGAATATACAAATTCCACGAAGGGCGTTTCGGGATTTGCACTGAGCATGAGCAGTACGATGCGAAGAGCAAGAATCGCAGCGATAACGCCAAATATAAACCTTACGGCGCGTACTAGAACTACTCGGTTAGTGTTGTACTTTGGAGTTCTTGGCTTGTAGCCGCCTCGCGGTTCGGGTACTGGATCTGAGCTAGGTGTAGTCATATTAGCATTAGCGTAGCATAAATTTGGCTTTTTGTCATAGCACCTACGACTATTTTTTTAGGTGAGAGCATGCGCCACCGACCGTGGCTGTGATACCATATGAAGCACGACTATGGAGCCAAAAAGTACACGACATACGATGCCATACCATGAGCGCACGGGTTTTGAGGGTGAGCGTATTGAAGTTGGCCCAGCGAATTTGATTTTTGTGCAACTTTCCTCTGTTCATGAGCTCACGCAAATTCGGCAAGAGTACGACGAAAGAGGTATCGAAGAGCTGGCCCGTTCGATTGTGACACATCCCGATGAACTGCACCAAGCAGCGCAAGCGCAAGACTACGTTGCTATCAGTCGAGCACTTGATTTGAGTCATCCATTGATACTCAATAGGCTTGATGCAGATCACTTGTCGGTTTATGTATCAGATCATGCACGGTATTACGATACAGGGGAGCCTGAATATATTCCTCAAGATGACCAGGATACATTGGTGCTTATAAGCGGGCATCGCCGTCGGCGTGCGCTAGAATTGATCGCCAAGGAATACGACTTTGAACTTGACAAACTCTATGTAGGTTCGACAATCCACGAGAACTTATCACTACACGAAGCACAGAGAAAACAATATGCCGAAAACATCAGTCAACGCCCGCCTGCGGTCGACGAAGCAAAGGTTATCAGTAATTACTACAAAGTCGAACAAGCAGCCGGACGACCCGTTACATTGCAGGCGGTGGCGCACCAGTTTGGTTGTAGCGAGTCGAAAGTCGCAAGCGCGATTGCCTTCGATAGATTACCGAAAGAAATACGTGAATACGTGGCAGATGAAAATGGCATAACATCGGGTGATCGACCTGTACTGCCATTTAGTCTGGTTGCGCGCATGGGGGTTTTAGTCGCGCTATATGAAGAACGCTACAGCAGGCGTGCCGAGTATTCCACTATGCAAGAGACTAAGCAGCAGTATGTTACCGCCTTGCTTGCTATGCTAGCCAATTCGCTAACACAGATGCGGCTAAAGGGGAGGAGTGCGCACGACATTGATGTACGACTGTCGGCAGAGATTGCCACAGCCCGCGGTGAACTGAGGCTGCAGACCGAAGAACTATTTGTAATAGAGGAGCCAGTGAGTGTGCGACGTCAAAAAAGCTCATCGGCTTTGGCTGGTACGGCGATTCATACACTTGACTTGCTCGAGAAGCAGGGTCAACTACACCCAGACATGATAGCGCGACTGGCAGCTCTGGTCGATCAGGCGAAGCTGTTGGCGCAACCGGCCGTCACGCCAGATCACCAGGGCTATTTGCTGTAAAATTTGCCTATTGTATTGCGGCCTGCAGCAAATATTGGTACATTGACAAAAAGTAACGCACCAAGGGAGAAACGCATGCGCGATCGTGAGCGAGCAGCTACCATTGACTGTAAAAGCCAGGCGAGGAGCGTGTAATGTCGGCAATTTCAAGCGAATTTATTCACTCATCGCCGGAGTTATCTACCGATGAATTACTCCGGCGCAGTGTATCGAAACATCTTGGTAAAGAAGCGAGCGAACGTTTCTTTACACAGCTGCAACACGAAGACAATCTTTCGCGTCGAGCACAATATCTGGTTCGCGCTGCGGAGCTACTCGAGTTATTTGATGCAGATAGTGCCGTCGATACTCCGAAGATCGAGGCGGTGCCGTCTGAATCGTTGTTTATGGCAGATATTGCGAGTGAGCCGAACCCCCGGGTAGAATCACTCGCCGTCGAAGTACCAAGAGTCGAAAATACGAAGCCGACGGAAAAACAATCCGATACTACTACTGAGATCGCGCGTACCGCAAACGAAATTGAAAATGATTTCAGTGTGGATACGAGAATCAGCGACTTACTAGATGCAATGCTAGGTGAAGGTGCGAGTGCACAGCTTGGGCTAACTGCGGGTGACAAGGATGTTATTGTGCGTACGCTTATGGAAGTGCGTGGCTCTCTTGGTCCACGCGGTATTCCTGAGACGTTTGTGCAAATGCTCGAGGGTGTGTACGACGGCGCGTCGCAAAAAGAGATTGCCAAGAGCCTGCGTGTCACAAGCGCTGCTGCATGGCAAAAATGGAAAAGTTTCGCTACACGCTGTATAGAAAATTCTCAACACGACACGCTGGGCATGCCCGATATAATGAAGCGCATTCGGCCTGAATCTATAGAAAGAGACGTATCTGTCGCAGATGAAGGCGCTACACGCCAGGATACTGCAAATGAACCCACTCCTGACGACACCTCCCTTGACATTAAACTGCAAGAGAGTGGGTCTCAGCAAGATGTTAGCGAGCGTTTCGACGAACTCTTGGACGAGCTTACAGATCAAGACAATGCGCTCGTAGAAAGCCTGCAGGCGCTACTTGTGGAAGATGACTTTGATGTCGAACGTATGAGTAGGGGTGCGAGTTTATTAAATGAAATTATGAGTAAGTATGCACCCAACAGGGGGGGCGCTAGAGGCAATATCGGGGTGATCAGTGAGAATGCATACAAAGTGCTCCGTAACTTGGCCGACAGTGTCATGCGAAGTTCCAACCAAAAGCCTCGCACACTGCCGAAGCTACTAAAATACAATCACCAAACCAACGAAGAGCAGGTGATGGATCATTTGAATAGGCTGTTTGAGGTCGCAATTAAAGATAAGCACGTGCTCGGCGGCGTGAAGCTGCAGGAACGGGTAGCTCCTATACCTACGCCTCCAATCCCAACAGAGCAGCTATCAACACCAAGAAGAGCCGCTGAATTGCAGGTTACTCCGCCGTCCATCGATCTGTTCCAGGTAGCTAAAGATCATCAAAAACTCGGCCAACAAGAGTGGAGAGCAGCAGTCGATCGTTTCTTTGAATCGATAGTTACGCGCAAGATTTTTGCGAGTTACCAGGTGGAACTGCTGAAACTCAGAGCGCTTGGGGAGCAAGAAGGTCTATCGAAAGATATCGACGACACAACTCGTGAAGTTCTCAATATTTTACAGCAGAAAGCTCGTGAGCCGGGCTGTAAAATCAACGAAGACGAAGAAACGAGGCACGTCTTTGATCTCTTCACTATCACGGCGCTTGGGGTAAATACTATAGAGGACATTCAGCGAAAACTTAAAAAAGATTCTAAAAGAGAGGTAAATATCCAGACGGTTCGCAGGCGTGTCGTCGCTGGGCTTGCTGCTGCACTAGGTAGCGAGTGAGTTTGCGGTTATCACATAGTGCTATACTGGGTAGTACGGCACCGCGAAACACACTAGTTTAAATAAGAACGAAGCGTCCCTCCGGTAGCATTATAATCATCGTCTTCGCATTCTCGGCTACGAAACGGGCCAGAGAGTACGGGCGAACACTTATTACTAGCGTTTCTCCTAGACTGTATTTGGAGATTTTTAACGATGAATGATGAACTATTTCTTGACGAGCGAGTGGAGGTATTAGCAAAATACGGCAGCGGTCTCAATCCATGTGTGCCTATCAAGTTTCGGCGCGCAAGTGGACGGGAGGTGATAGTCGCCGAAATAGGACTTCGTCACCCTACTGTACAGGGGCGCCGAACGGTACATGTATTTGACGTGACCGACGGAGCAGCAGACTATCGGCTAGAATTTGATAGCGAACGGCTGACCTGGCGGCTGACACGTGAGGGAGATAGGACATGAAAACGCTTCGTCACGACTACAACTCGGAAACCCCTCAGGTGATGCATATCGATCTAAATAGCTGTTTTGCGACTGTTGAGCAGCAAGCACGTGTACGTTTGCGCGGTAGACCTGTGGCTATAGTAAACAGGCGTACCGAACATACTATGATCGTCACGGCAAGCTATGAAGCGAAAGCTATGGGAGTGACACTTGGGATGAAGCTCAAAGATGCCAAGAAAATATGCCCTGGCTTAGTGGGAATAGAGAGCGATCCCGCCAAGTACCGCTATGTATATCACAAAATGCTCGATATCATGAATGACTACTCGGCGCACGTGCGAATGAAAAGTATCGATGAAGGTGTGATAGATTTTCACGAGTCACCACGAGCAATTCGCGAGCGAGGCCTAGAGAGTATCGGCAGAGAGATCAAGCAGCGCCTGCGAAATGAAATAGGCTGTGCGATGCGCTGCAACGTAGGTATTGCAACTAATCGCTTTCTCGCTAAAACAGCAGCAAGTCTACACAAACCCGACGGACTTGATGTTATTACAGCGGCTAATTTACGCGCTATATATGCCAGCTTGGAGCTGACTGACTTGACTGGCATCGCACAACGTAACGAGTCAAGGCTACAGGCCGTCGGCATCCTTACGCCGCTACAGTTTCTGGATGCCGAGGCGCAAGTGTTGCGAAGTATGGTGTTTAAGAGTGTCAACGGCGACCAATGGCATCAAAGACTGCGTGGCTGGGAGGTAGATAATGTTGATTTTGAGATGAAAACAGCAGGACGCCAGTTTGTGCTCGATGGCTACAATCTTCCGTACGAACAGATTATCAAGCGGCTTCACCATCTTTGCGAAGCAACCGGTAAAAAAATCCGCTCACAGGGCAAGGTGGCGCGCGGAGTACAGGTGTGGGCAACAACACACCGCGAGCCGGGCACACGCAAAGAATCAGTGCGAGGTGGCTGGGAAGGTCAGCACGGCTCGAGGTACTGGCATGCGCGGCATATGAGTACGATGCCGTTCTATTCCGACCAGGCGATCTATTCTCAGGCCAAACAACTGTTTGTGAACGCGCCACCGCTTATTCGTACAATCGGTGTGACGGTCTATGAACTAAGTGACGATGACGATCCACAGATGAGCTTATTTGGCGATGAACTCGCGCGTGAAAAAAGCATCGTCAGCGCGATAGACGAGATAAACGACCGCTATGGCAAGCACGTGATTCATAGCGCAGATACGATTGGTGTGGGCGATACTGTGCGAGAAAAGATTCCATTCGGCAGCACGCGTTATCTATAGCTCTTTGGCTGGAGGGCGATTTTCGTAAAAGCTCAAATAGAGATTGTTGAGCTGTTTTTGGTGTTTTTTGACAGCACTCTGTTCTGGGCTAAGCATGTCGTGGCCGATACCTAGCTCTGGCGCAAGGCGGGTATGTTGAAATGAGGCGGCACTGTTTTTGGCTAACTTGCTAGGTATGCGATGAGCGAGATCTAGGTCGATATCCTTGTCGTTGGCCGAGGTGATGACTGCAACATGCTTGAGGTGAGGGGCTTTGAGGTCTTCTCGGTAGTTCTCAACTAAGATGAGGTATTTGGTGAGCGCGCGGATGGAAAAGTCCTGAACTTGACGATCGGGCGCGAGATTCATGCCGTAAAGCGAAAGTAAGAACGGGTACTGCCAGTTGGGTGCTGCTTGCTGAGTGGTGCGATAAAACGGCGACAGTACTAGTAACCGCGATACACCATCGATATACTGTGCGCCCCAGGTGGCTAACGCTCCGCCACCAGATAATCCCACGAACCCGATTTCGTCACCAAGTCCTGTTGCCACACTATAGCTGTTACCTACGTAGCGCGTGAGACTATTGAGTGTAATGTCACTCGTTGCTTCGGGGTTGTCGGTGGTGCCGTGTTCTGGTGCAAGTGGCACATATACGTTGTAGCCAGCTTCAAAGAACGCTTTTGCGACGGTCGAGTATTGTTGAGGACAGGCAACAATGCCGTGAAATAGCACTACAGTGCGGGCGACTTTCTTGTCGTGGAGATAGCTTTGTGTCTCACAGCCTTCTTCGAAGTTTTTTTGCGCCTGGTCTTTCTTCTGCTGAGCCGAAATTTGCTTGACGGCCTCTTCGTATGAAAACGTTTTGGTTGACGTTTGCTGTAGTCGCTCACTTCGATGCGGCATAATATATAGCACTACGAGTGCAATAGCGAGCAGTGTGCACAGAGACGCTAGCGCAATTATAAGATATTTAAGTACGCGTTTTTTATTGAGCGTTTGTATCATATTTTTAGAGTATGTCTCAACCGGGTGCAAAACACAACCGCAAAGGCGTATACTGAGGGTATGTTAGATAAAAAGACAATCAGTTTCTTTGGTGTATTGGGTATGACGGTCGGCAGCGTCGTACCGATGCTATTTGGGGACTATAATTCATTTGATGCATGGGCGGTGCTCGGTGGGTTTGTCGGCGGAATCGTTGGTATTGCGCTCGGAGTGTGGGTTGGCAAGCGATTCGGCGACTAAGTCTCGCTACGTAGTAGCGGTGAGTGGCGGCGTAGACTCTGTCGTATTGCTCGATGCAATGCACCGGCGATATGGCGATAATCTCGTCGTGGCGCACGTGGATCACGGCATACGTCCGTCGCACGAGAGCGGCGGCGATGCCAGATTCGTCCAAAGCCTGGCGGAGCGATACGGGCTGCCGTTTGAGCTTATAGAGCTCGCGTTGGGCGAAGACGCCAGTGAAGAGCAGGCGCGCGACGCTCGGTACGCATTTTTACGCAAAGTCAGCAAAAAGTACAAGGGCCCGATTGTGACTGCACACCATGCCGACGATGTCGTAGAGACGGTTGCGATCAATTTACTGAGAGGCACCGGCTGGCGAGGTTTAGCGGTATTTGGGGCCGACGATGTATACCGACCGCTGACTGTGTGGTTTAAGTCAGAGATCACTGACTACGCACGGCGTCATGGCCTCGATTGGCGAGAAGACAGCACTAATGCTAGTGATAAGTATCTGCGCAATAGAGTCCGTGAAAAAGCGGCGTCATTACCGATGTCGGCAAAACTAGAGCTACTAGCGCTATGGAGGCGGCAACACGAACTCAAGGTTGACATTCTTCATGAAACACATCGCCATGCGACATTTCGGCGTCATCCATATATCATGATGGATCCCGATGCGGCTATCGAAGTACTTGCCCATGCTTGCAATGTGCCCCTCACTCGACCGCAGTTGCACCGTGCAGTTATCGCAATAAAAACCGCGAAAGCGGGAAGCAAATACTCTTTGACGAAAAATGTCAGCCTTAAGTTTGGCCTAGATGATTTTCAAGTGCTATCCCATAAAAAATGATATACTTAATACTAGTGGGATTACCGACGACTCTAATTTTATCAGAAAGGAAATACGACTGATTTATGGCGGCAAAAAAACGTCCAAATCCAAAAAAGAAATCTAACATGACCAACTATTTGAGGTTGTCGCTTTTCTGGGCGATTGTCATTGTTGCAACGTTATCTCTCATGGCGATTTTTAATCCGCCGAAAGATCTTAAAACAGTCCCAGTATCTGAAGTAATTCAGCGCGCAAATGAGGGAAAAATTGCTAAGATCGAGGGCCAGGGTGGTGAGCTCAAGATTACTCCTGAAGGTAAAAAAGAACCAACAGAAACGTCATACCTGCAGGGTGGCGTGAGTACTTTACTCGGCAGTGAGCGGCTAACAGATAAAGCAAAAGACAGTGTTATTGACGACAAAGCTCCATCTGGAACTGGCGACCTACTGCGGACTATGGCGGTCATCCTTATACCGACTATAGTCATCATAGGCTTCTTTATGTTCATGATGCGCCAAGCACAAGGCCAAAACAACCAAGCGATGGGATTCGGCAAATCAAAAGCAAAGCTATATGGTCTTGATAAGGACAAAGTCGTCTTTTCCGATATTGCGGGCAATGATTCTGCCAAGCAAGATCTCGAAGAAGTTGTTGATTTTCTTAAGCATCCTAAAAAATACGAAGAGTTAGGCGCTAAGATTCCAAAAGGTGTGTTGCTTGTGGGTAATCCGGGCACCGGTAAAACTATGCTTGCACGAGCAGTAGCAGGCGAAGCAAACGTGCCCTTCTTTTCTATCTCGGGCTCTGAGTTCGTAGAAATGTTTGTAGGGGTCGGTGCATCTCGAGTGCGTGATCTGTTCTCAAAAGCAAAGAAAAACTCACCAGCTATCATTTTTATCGATGAGATCGATGCAGTTGGTCGCAAGCGTGGTAGCGGTATGGGTGGTGGACATGACGAACGCGAGCAGACACTCAACCAAATATTAGTAGAGATGGATGGTTTTGAGACTGGTACGAATGTAATAGTGCTTGCTGCGACAAACCGTGCAGATGTGCTCGATGCAGCGCTGTTGCGACCAGGCCGCTTTGATCGCCGAACAAATATACTACTTCCTGAGCGTAAAGACCGTGAAGCAATTCTTGGTGTGCACTTTAAGAACAAGCCGAAAGAAGATAGTGTGAATCTTGATAAGTTGGCTGCAAAGACGGCCGGTTCAAGCGGTGCAGACCTCGCGAATATTGCCAACGAAGCCGCAATCATTGCCGCTCGCCGCAACAGTAAAAAAATCAGCAACAAAGACCTAACAGAAGCATTTGAAAAAGTTGCTATTGGTCCTGAGCGAAAAGCGAAAGTGATGTCTGAAAAAGAAAAAGAACTAACTGCATACCATGAAGCTGGTCATGCGATTGTCGGCCATGTATTGCCAGATAGTGATCCGGTTCACAAGGTCACAATCATTCCTCGTGGCGGCACAGGCGGTGTAACGTGGTTCTTACCACCAGAAGATAAAAGTTATACTAATGTGTATGAATTCAAGGACATCTTGGCGCGCGCGATGGGTGGCCGTGTCGCAGAGAAAATTCTCTACGGCGAAGACGGTATCACGACTGGCGCAGGTAGCGACTTGCGCAAGGCGACAGAAATCGCTCGCGACATGATCATTGAGCAGGGTATGGGCAATAAACTTCGTGATCAGGTGTTCCACGACGATAACGGTGGCATGGTATTCGATAAAATGACCCACGAGCGTCCGTACAGCGACGCTACAGCAAAGGTTATTGACCAAGAGGTCGAGGAGCTCATCAAAGAAGCTGCTCGTCGTGCAGAGTCTGTTATCAACTCTAACCGCGCGAGTCTCGATAAGTTAGTTGAAGCCCTCTTGCGTGAAGAGACGCTCGAAGAAGAAGCGGTAGTGGAAATCCTCAAAGACACAAAGTTGCCTAAAGAGGCTAAGCTACACGCCTAGGCTGGTATTTCTGTGGGACGTGTTCGCTCTGTAGTAACTAGAATGAATAAGCGGCTAACTATCCAGTTGGCCGCTACGCTATTGGCTGCTTCGACATTATTGTCGAGCGGACTAGGGCTATTTCGTGACAGGCTACTCAACGGTATGTACTACGAGAACTATAAGGTTGGTATTGATGCGTACACCGCGGCGTTTACTGTGCCGGACTTCATGTTCTTTATACTGGTTTCTGGTGCGCTGAGCGTGACGTTCATACCGGTGTTCAATCAGCGAGTAGGCACCGGCAATAAGAAGTCGGCATGGCAGCTGAGCTCAAGTCTGATTAATTTCATGGCGCTGGTAACACTTGTGACGAGCATTCTTATTATCATATTCGCAGAGCCAATACTGCGCTATCTTATAGCACCTGGCTTGAGCGAATCTGGTATGGCTCTTGCGACAAGCATGATGCGAGTGATTGCCGTAAACCCATTCTTATTCGCGATTGCAACGGTCATAGCGAGCATGCAGCAGGCAGTCGGCAGATTTGCGTTTTATGCACTCGCACCCGCTATTTATAATGTCGGTATTATCATTGGTGCACTGTTCTTCACCCAGGGAATAACATTGTTCGGGGTAGAGGTCTTCGAAGGTGGAATAATGGGTGTTGCATTGGGCGTAGTGCTCGGTTCTGTCATGCAGCTGGTCGTGAGTTCCGTTGGACTAATGGGGCTAGGGTTTGATTACGAGTTAAAGATATTCTGGAAGAACAAGGGGTTTCGCCAGGTACTACGGTTGTTACCTCCACGCTCGATAGATCAGGGTATGGACTACGGTGTCGGTCTCGTAGAGATGAACCTGGCGAGTCGCATGACGGAAGGTACAATACGTGCCTACCAGCAGGCATCTTCGCTCCACATGGTGCCAATTAATCTCATAGGTGTTGCCATTAGCACCGCGGCATTTCCAAAAATGGCCGAGCGCTTAAGCCAGGGGCGGCCAGACCTGTTCCGTTCGGAACTACAGACGATACTACGAGTGATTATTTGGATTGCACTTCCTGTCTCGATGATCACTTACTTCACGCGCGGCTACTTGGTAAACTTCATCAACAATGGTGGTGATCCGCTCATGGCGTCGCTCTTGGGTATTTTAGTTGTGGCTATCTTGTTCCGTTCTATATATCACATTGCCGCACGTAGTTTCTATGCGCAGCAAGACACGAAAACTCCGTTGTACATCTCGATAGCAGCAATTTCTCTTAATATCGTGCTTGCTGTCTGGTTTACGTTTACTCTCGAACTTGGCGCAGCAGGCCTGGCCGCGGCGCAATCTATTGTGGCGGCCGTAGAAATAGGCATATTGTTTATGGTGATGGCCCGGAGAATACCGGGGCTTTTCGACAAAGTATTCTGGAGTAGTATTCTCCGTATGGCTAGCGCAACAGGGCTCATGGCGCTCTTCACGTATCTCATGGTGACATTGCTGCCGCTCGGTGCTGGTGACAATAGCTTCTTCTCTAGTTTTCCTAAGTTCTGTGTCATCGTATTCGTCAGTATTACGGCGTACGTCATGATATGTCACATGTTCAAGCTCAAAGAGTCTCGGCCAGTGATATCGCGCGTTCTAGGACTGTTTTTCGGAAAAATGCGTTAGTAGGATCATTCGCCTAACCATGCCACAGGCACGCATGGTAGCCAGCGCATGTTGTCGCTACCTCTGTTTTCTGGTATAATTTACTCTAATGAATCAAGCCCAAATTAGAAATTTTTGCATCATTGCGCATATTGATCATGGCAAGTCGACACTTGCTGATCGTATGATGGAAATGACCGGTACCGTCGAGAAGCGAGATATGAAATCGCAACTACTTGATAGTATGGACCTTGAGCGCGAAAAAGGTATCACGATCAAACTTGCGCCTGTGCGCATGACATACAAAGAGTACGACCTGAACCTTATCGACACGCCGGGTCACGTCGACTTTAGCTACGAAGTGTCGCGTTCGCTTGAAGCATGCGAGGGTGCGGTGTTAGTAGTAGACGCAAGCCAAGGTATTCAGGCACAAACACTTGCCAACGTGTATTTGGCTATGGCTGCAGATCTTACGATTATTCCCGTGCTCAATAAAATTGATTTGCCAGCAGCAGACGTAGTACGGGTGAGCGCGGAGATTATTAATTTGCTCGGATGCGAAGAGTCGGATATTCTCAAGATTAGCGCAAAAACAGGTGAAGGTGTTGAAGATATCGACAACGACCCGACGCGAGCACTTATTTTCGACAGCTACTACGATGATTACAGAGGAGTGATACTCTATACTCGTGTATTCGACGGGTCTATCAAAAAAGGTGACACGATTGAAATGTTGGCTACCGGTGCACATGGATTGGCGCTTGAAGTGGGCTCACTTAATCCAGCTATGCAGCCCAATAAAGAGATGACAACGGGTGAGATTGGGTATATTGTCACCAACCTCAAGACAACTCGAGATGCCAGGGTTGGCGACACGGTGACAGTAAAAAGGCATCACGCTGACGCGATGTTGCCGGGTTATCAAGACGTGAAGCCGTTTGTGTACGCTGGTTTTTTCCCCGTCAGCAACGAAGACTATAACGACCTCAAAGACGCGATTGAAAAGCTGAGTTTGAGCGACAGCGCCTTGCAATTTGAGCCGGAAAACTCACCTGTACTTGGGTTTGGTGTGCGTATCGGGTTTCTTGGGTTGCTTCATATGGACATTGTGCGCGAGCGCCTGGAGCGTGAATACAATCTCGACCTTGTCGTGACAAATCCTTCTACCGACTACCAGGTAGACCTGAACGACGGGACGACGCTTGATATCAAAAGCGCGAGTGATTTACCGATTGTCACAAAGATCAAAGAAATTCGCGAGCCGTGGATTCAGGGAGAGATTATTGTACCAAAAGAGTACATTGGTGCAGTTATTCAGCTGGTTGTGCAAAAGCGAGGTCAGCAGAAAAATCTGAGCTATATCGACGAGCGAGCACTCATCAGCTTTGAGGCGCCGCTAGCAAATTTGTTGACGGACTTTTACGATCAACTTAAAAGCGTGACAAGTGGATACGGCAGCTTCAACTATGAGCTTGGTGAATATATTGCTGAAGACTTAGTACGTATAGACTTCTATGTGGCAGGAGAAATGGTCGACGCACTCAGTATCATGGCGCATCGTACAGAATCACAATATCTTGGCCGCATGGTTGTCGACAAACTCAAAGAAGTTATTCCTCGGCAGAATTTTCAGGTTGCCTTGCAGGCTGCAATTGGCGGCAAGTTTATTGCTCGCGCCGATCTATCTGCATATCGAAAAGATGTGACGACTGGATTGTACGGCGGCGATGTGTCCCGCAAAAAGAAAGTTCTCGCCAAACAGGCGAAGGGTAAAAAACGCATGAAACGATTTGGTAAAGTTGATATTCCATCAGAAGCATTTACTGTAATGCTCAAACGTGACTAAACGGTAGCGAGTTGCAACAAGCGGCTCAAGATCGTTTCGAGTATCTCTTGCCGGTCTGCATCGCTGTTCACTTCTATTAGTAAGTCCATGGAGCGGTACACTTCTATAACAGGTAGTGTTTTTTCGTTAAATTCATTGATACGTGTGCGCAGTGCATGTTCAGCATCATCAGCTCTATCGCCGCGATCCCCCAGCGTTTGAGATACTTCCCATCGCTTAAAAAGTGTTGCCTCGTCGATATTTAGGTAGATGACCGCACGAGTGGGGTGACCACTTGCTTCTGTAGCCTTTAATACGCCCTGTTCTTCGCCTATCCAGCGACCTACTGAGCTAAGGATGAGAGGTTTACCAGCGAATGCCTCGCTCTGCAAGTAGGGCGTAACTGTACGCATGTATTCGTCACTTGGGGACAAGCCACCAGCGTCGATGATTCTTTTGGCTTCGGCCGATATGGTGCTGTTTCGCATGATATCTCCGCCGCCGATAAGCGCCGGTGCGTTAAAAATCGAAACTAGCTCATTGCCGTGGGTGTCTTTGCCTGCAAATGGTAAGCCGAATATATTGATGCTGCCGGTGCCTAGCCAGCTTCGGATGATGTCTAGTTGCTTCTCGCTGAGTAATGGTGTCATCTGACACATTATATAGAATCAGTGGTCGATTTTGCAATCTATCGCAATCAAGGCGCGGGACTATCGCTCACTTGCGGGTCGGTGCTTTCTTTTTTAGCACGACGGCGCTGATTGCGACGAGCACTATAACGAGCACGAGGGGTGCAAGTATTGTAAAGCTGCCACCTGCGTATAGCTGCTGCAAGAAGCCCGTATTTGGAGCGCCCAGACTGGTGCCTTCTGTGCTACTGTCTGTGTCGGTACCTGTGCCAGAAGATGTTGAGGTTTCGCAGGTACCATATGCGGCCGCCCCATAGGCGCTGTTTGGGCTATCTGAGCAATTGTAATTTGCCGCGAGTACTATTCTTGACATACGTTCCCTCCGATTTGTCTTATTGCTATATTACCACAACCGATATATCATGTTACTACATAGTTTTTGTAATATAAGCGAGGAAATACATGTTTGGATTGGGCCCACCAGAATTAATCATTATTTTTTTAATCATCTTGCTCCTCTTCGGGGGTCGTAAGCTTCCTGAATTAGCGCGTAGCGTGGGTGATTCTATGAAAGAACTGCGCAAAGGAATGGGCGATGACAAAACAGCAGACAAAAAAGACACTCGATCACAGTCCGAGACCAAAACCAAACAGTCGTAGACGTCGCTCCGACTCGACGCAGGAGCTGACGTTTCTGGAGCATATCTATGAGCTGAGGGGCAGGCTCTTTTGGGTGGTCATATCACTTATAGCAGCTTCTTCTGTCGGGTATTACCTTAAGGATTATTTAGTTAATTTTATAATCGCTCCGCTGCACGGCGAAAAGCTCATTTACCTTACCCCCGGTGGAGGGTTCAGTTTTATCTTTACCGTGTGTTTGTACTTTGGCGCGCTCCTTACAATTCCGGTGGTAATGTATCACATCTACCGATTTCTCCAGCCAGTACTCGGCAGGGCTTCGCGTCGATTCATTTGTGCGGTCGTCTTGCTCTCAGGTCTGCTCGCGGTGGCCGGAGCGGTGTTTGGCTACACGGTAGCTATTCCGGGTGCAATCTCATTCCTGACGACATTTGCGGGAGATGCTGTTAACCCAAGCCTGACCGCCGAATCATACTTAGGGTTTGTCGTGGCGTACATACTCGGCCTTGCTGCACTGTTTCAGCTGCCACTATTACTATTCATGTTTGATCATGTTCGGCCTTTTCCTCCTGGCGCATTGTTGTCGTCGCAGCGTTTTGTAATAGTTGGATCGTTTATCGCTGCTGCTATCATTACACCGACGCCAGACATTATCAATCAGATGATTGTCGCGGTGCCTATCATCGTCATTTATCAACTCGGGGCGGTTGCGGTATTTTTGAGACGCCATGCACGGCAGCGTACCCGCAGCGTGCGTACGGGCAAAGTCCCTGCAGTAGAGAAGACCAAGGTCTCCGGTATGATTCAACCCACCACAATGCCGTCACCAGCCATTAGTGCTCCATCGGCTATTAGGGAGCATAGTAGCCCCACGCTCGCGGCACCTGTGGCGCCTCATGCAAAGTCGAAGCGTAGCATTGATGGCATAGCAGCTAGGCAGCAAAACCCTCTTGCTGCACAGCGACCACTACGGGGCGTTGGGCGACAAGTCTCTCCTCGTTCGCTAGATGGCTTTTCGATGCGCCAAGGGAGCGTACGTTCGGGCGATAGCGCACTGACGACCAGTTGAGGTTGACAGCATGAGCGGTTTACTGTTCAATTGAGTTATAACTAATTAAACACAAAAAGGTACAGCTCGTGGCCATCAGACAAGATTTGAGTGCATTGCTTGATAAGAAAATGGATCGAAAAGATTTCTTGAAGCACGTGGGTGTCGCCGTTGTCGCAATGACAGGTGTCGCAGCTATCGCAAGGACGCTCGCTCAATCTCAGCAGCAGTCGCTCACTAAAACATCGGCAACCACACGAACTAGCGGCTACGGCGGCTCAGCATACGGCGGTTCCAAAACAAGCTAAGTGAAATACTACTTGCTTGCTATCGCTGTAGTGTTTCTTGTCGCAATGATACTGCGGCTCGTGCTCCCGGACAAGCGCGGAGAATAGTAATTATTTGTCGCTCAGCGTCTGCTTGAACTCATCTGCTGTTGACGTTGCTACATCCTTGACGTCATTCATGCTACTTGCAGCATCGTCTGCGAGCTGACTACTCATCTGTGTGGTTTGGCTAACAGTGTGCACTACCGACGAAACAACCTCTTGCTTGACGGTGTCAACTTGCTCGCTGAAACTTTGCACATCGCCGATAAAGCTACCTAGGTCACTCATGAAACTCATGTAGGTAGTATACCTCTCGCGCTTTACTTTATCAAACGAACTAGCACTCTATTTGATTGAGTGCCAATATTTGCTATAATGAGTGTATGACCGAGCGCCAAAAACAGATCCTCATTGCAATAGTAGAACAGTATGCCGAAGTCGCCGTTCCGGTTGGCAGTGTGACACTGGCAAAATTATTTGGCGTGTCAAGCGCAACTATTCGAAGTGAAATGTCGCGACTTGAACAGACCGGACTCATCTCTCAGCCGCATACAAGCGCAGGTCGTATACCCACCGACAAAGGTTACCGTGTGTATGTCAATCAGATAACAGAGCAGGAGTATGTGCCTACACTCCCTACCTTCGATCGCAGTGCGAGAGCGATTGAGGCGAGAGTCAATAGTTATGGAGACCGAACCGACCAAGCTATTAGAAGCGCAGTCGATAGTTTAGTTGAGCTAACGCATAATTTGGGTATAGCTACTATTGATGGCCAGTTGTACATGAGTGGCATCGGTAATCTTTTCAGCCAACCAGAATTTATGCATGGCGGCAAGGCACCGCAAGCGGTCGCTCAATTGCTTGATAACCTCGAGCCTTGGCTACGCGAAACGGCGCCGACCGAACCGCTGAGTGTGTATATTGGTGAGGAGAATCCTATCGGTAAGTCGAGCGGAGCAAGTCTTGTAATTAGCCGTTTTCGCTCGCCCTATAGCGACAAAAGCTATATAGGTGTACTTGGGCCGACTCGTCAGAGTTATGCGCGCGTCATACGCCTCGTGAGCCAGACCGCCAGCATGCTAGAAGAAACATTGTAAAAGGAGACAGTAAATGACGAAGCAGCAAGACCAACCAGTTGAAGATACGCAATATGAAACACTGCAGCAGCAAGTTGCGGACTTAACGCTTGATTTGCAGCGTACGCGCGCGGACTTTGAAAATTACCGTAAGCGAACAGAAGCCGAGAAAGCATCTGCCCGTAGTGCTGGTCAAGCCGCAGCTATCTTGAAGTTACTTCCAGTTATCGATAATATCGAGCGCGCAGTAGCGCACACTCCAGAGGATCTACAAAACAATAAATGGGCGCAAGGTGTTGCAGGGTTGGTAAAAAACCTCGACAAAGCACTTGAGGCTTTGAATCTTACTCGTATCGATGCGTCACAAGGGGTTGAGTTCGATCCTAGCCTCCATGAGGCGATTCAATTTGAAGAAGATGCAGAGGGTGAGAAAGAAGTGATCGCCGAACAGCTACAGCCTGGCTACACGCTGAATGGCCAGCCAATACGGCATGCCATGGTCAAGGTAACTCGCCAATAGGACGTCTGTCTATTGGCTCACAAAATTAATCAGCCAGATGCAACTCGCATCTGGCTGATTTGTTGGTAGGCTGTTTAAATATTTTTACGGGTTAAGTATACTGCCAAGGAACTGGAACGATGGCACTTCTGCGCGCGAGTCGTATCCCATGTGGTGATTACCTGGCAGAACAAGTGCTTCTGAGCGAATACCCATACTGCGTAGTTTGTCTCGCATCTGATAGGCGTCCTGTGCGTTAACGAGTTCTTCGTTTTCGGCAACTGCTAGGAACATAGGAGGTGTACGAGGGCTCGCAAATAGCGATGGAGAAAGCTGCACGAAGTCATCGATACACTGCGCTATTTTTTCGGCTGAAATTTGCTGTGGGTTTACGCCAAGTTCGCCAGAGCTCTCATTAGGAATAAGTGGCTTATCGATTACCACCTCGCCATCTGTAGGGGTCTCGGCTCCGTCCTCTACGACTGGCTGTTCACCCGATACGGCTTTTTCCTGAGCAACTTTTTGTTGTGCGGTAGTGATGTCGGACAGACCTTGCTTCATAAGACTAAGTGTCTGGAGGGCCTCATCTGAGTCTATGGTGCCATCTTTGTTGATGTTGTAGAAGTGGTATATAGCTGTTCCTACCTTCGCAAGATCTGACGGGCTCAGCACTGCAAGTTTTTGCTCGAGTTCTTTCTCGGAAATAGGTGCATCATCTGAAGTGTCTTTTGGCGGAGTGGTTCCACTAGAGCCTTCTTTTGGAGTGTCAAATTTGACGCTCACACCGAAATCATTTCCGGCTTGCTCAAGCTTATCGAACGTACTCGGCAGATCCGTTATCACAATATCTGCAAGCTTGAGCGAATCGTACAATAGCTTTATACTATCGGCCTGCGAGGGTGGCTGACCCGACACCAGACTGTTTACTGCATTTGCGTTGTCGGTAAAGAAGG
The DNA here is from genome assembly GCA_001003725.1 of Candidatus Saccharibacteria bacterium GW2011_GWC2_48_9. Taxonomy (GTDB): domain Bacteria; phylum Patescibacteriota; class Saccharimonadia; order Saccharimonadales; family Saccharimonadaceae; genus Mycosynbacter. The sequence goes on along the minus strand of LCPR01000007.1, from coordinate 36,177 downwards.
AGATAATGTCCATAGTGAAAGGAGGGAAGTACTCTCCGATACAGCGAGTATGAAATAGACCGTCGAAAAATCCAGGGACTGAGTTAAAGAGGTCACGAAATGCGTTTGTCGGTGCAGACCAACCCACAGCCGCCGCTGTACCAGATTTACCGGTAGCAGCTGTTCGCACTGTCAGGCTTCCACCCGCGGAATCACCCCATACAGCTACTCGATTTGGATCGATGCCGTACTTGGCTGCGTTATCTTTGACGTGGCGAATTGAGCGCATGACATCTTCTAGTTGTTCGTAGACGCCACCCGGCATAAGTCGATAGCTTATGCGAAATGTGGTGTAGCCCCAGTTAGCTGCTCGCTCCTGAAACTCTGGAGGGTATGTCCCGCCGTCGGAGAACCAGCCACCACCGTGCACAAAGACGATCGCCGGACGATTTTCGCCACTCGCTCTCGTGACTCGCATGCGCTGCGAACCGCCGGCATTATCTTGGTAGCTATCCATGTATGATTCGGCTGCACCATGTGCGCTAAAAGACAGCCACGTGAGCGACAATATTAATGTGAGCAAGGTGCCTAGTAAAAAGATGTTTTGTGGAGACAATGATTTTTTTAGTGTGTTTGTTATTGACATGTCAAAGTTTATTCCTCTTATGGCTCTCATCATAATACACTTATGGTATATATTGCAACTTATACAGTTGCACTTCCTGGCGGCCACTCATATAATCAGACACAAGTAAAGCAGCTAAGGAGATAGCGCATGGTAAACAAAGTACAATACGAGTAAAGAGCTTGAGGAAGTCTTATAAAGACAACCAGGTACTGCGTGGCATTAATTTCGAAGTTGAAAAGGGTACAATACTTGCGCTGCTCGGGCCAAATGGCGCAGGTAAAACAACGACCGTGCGAATTCTCAGTACGCTTCTCGGATTTGACAAAGGTACGGTCACAATTGGCGGATTTGATGTACAGACTCACGCCGATGATGTACGCCGATCGATTGGACTTACTGGCCAGTCTGCGGCTGTCGATGAGCTGCTGACCGGACGAGAAAATCTTGTGATGATGGGACGACTGTATCACCTGACGAAGCAAAGTGCTCATGCGCGAGCAGATGAGCTGCTAGAAGAGTTCGGTCTTGTCGACGCAGCAAACCGGCCAGCTAAAACGTACTCAGGTGGTATGCGACGACGACTTGACCTAGCCGTCAGTCTCATAGCAACACCGCCTATCATTTTTCTCGATGAGCCGACAACTGGACTCGACCCACGGTCTCGAATCGCAATGTGGGACATTATCGATCGGCTAAAGCAGGGCGGTGCAACAATTTTGCTCACAACCCAGTACCTAGAAGAGGCCGATCAACTCGCCGATAAGATTGTGGTGATAGACGGAGGCAAGGTGATAGCCAACGGTACCGCAAAAGAGCTAAAGGCTAGGGTTGGCAAAGACCGTCTTGAGCTGACATTTGGTACGCAAAAGCTATTCAAGTCGGCGGTGAGTGTGCTAGAGAAAGACATTCAGGAGACGAATGCCGATAATAAGTCGCTCACTATAGTACTCAAAGATACGAACGCAGATGTTAAGAAGACGATCGATCTTCTCGCAAAGCATGAGCTTAAATTTGACGCCATGGCCGTGCACAAGCCAACGCTCGACGATGTGTTTTTGGCGCTCACCGGCAAGCAAGCAAAAGATACGGAGGGTAAATAAATGGCGACAAAATTAGAGTTTGAGCAAAAACCGCGCTGGGTGCTAGCACTTGCGGATTCGCTCGTGATGATTCGCCGCAGTAGTACGCATATTGTACGTAATACGGATCAACTGTTGGGAACATTTTTCCAACCTATCATGTTCCTGGTGCTATTTACGGCTGTGTTTGGCGGCGCAATTGCGACGGGAAGTGAAAATTATACAGATTTCTTGATGGCGGGTATCATTGTGCAGACAATTGCCTTTGGTTCCACTACAACAGCTATTGCGATATGTAACGACTTGCAGCGTGGTATTGTCGACAGATTCCGTAGTCTACCGATGTCGAATCTTGCAGTTTTGACGGGGCATGTGGTGTCTGACCTGTTCCGTAACGGTATTTCTACGGTCGTGATGGTGCTCGCTGGCCTCTTGATTGGCTTTCGGCCAACTGCAACGGTTCAGGAATGGTTGCAGTTTATCGGCTTGATAGCACTATTTACCCTAGCTATCTCGTGGCTTGCGGCTATTGTCGGGCTTCTTGCTAAAAGTGTCGAGGGTGTGCAGTGGATGACGTTTGTCGTGATTATGCCACTAACATTTGCCAGTACGGCATTTGTACCCGCAGAATCGATGACTGCTTGGCTACGTCCTTTCGCAGAAAATCAGCCCGTAAGTCAGATGGTAGACGCGGTGCGCGCACTGCTCGTTGGCGCGCCAGCCGAAAACTCGATACTGCTCGCAGCGGTTTGGAGTGTTGCTATCCTGGTGGTGTCTATGCCAGTTGCGGCGTGGCTTTTCAAACGCAAGACTAGCCAGTAGACGGCACAAAACCTGAAAAATTAGTTGGCACTCTTGACACAGGAGTGCCAACTTTATTATAATGATGATATTGGCAAACTACATACTAGAGTGCTAATATATGTACATACAACTTGATATACAAAACAATGAATAGGAGAGAATACGATGGGTAAAATTATCGGAATTGACCTCGGTACTACCAACAGCGCATTTGCGTACATGGTGGCAGGTAAACCAGAAGTTATTGCAAATGCCGAAGGGAATCGCACGACACCAAGTGTTGTTGCCATCAACAAAAAAGGCGATCGCTTGGTCGGCCAGGTGGCGCAACGTCAGCGAGTTACCAACGCTAAAAATACTATATATGGTGTAAAACGTTTGATTGGTCGCAAGTTTGGCGACAAAGAAGTTCAGAAAGATCACGATATTATGCCGTACGAAATCGTCAAAAAAGGCGATGGCGTAGCGGTGAAAATGGGCGACAAAGACTATACACCAGAAGAGGTGTCTGCCATGATCCTCGGTAAAATTAAGTCAGACGCCGAAGCGTTTCTTGGTGAAAAAGTTACCGAAGCAGTCATCACCGTACCAGCGTACTTTGACGACTCACAGCGCCAAGCTACCAAAGACGCCGGTAAGATTGCTGGTCTTGAAGTCAAGCGCATCATCAACGAGCCAACTGCAGCTGCTCTTGCGTATGGCCTAGAGAGTAAGAAAGACGAGAAAATTGCCGTATTCGACCTTGGTGGCGGTACGTTCGATGTTTCTGTGCTCGAGTTGGGAGATGGCGTATTTGAGGTTCGTTCAACAAATGGTGATACGCATCTTGGCGGTGAAGACTTTGACAACAGGATTGTCAATCACTTCATCGATGTGTTTAAAAACGACGAAGGTATCGACCTTAAGAGCGACAAAGCCGCTATGCAACGTCTAAAAGACGAAGCTGAAAAAGCGAAAAAAGAACTTTCAACTACCAATGCATACGAAGTTAACCTACCATTTATCACAGCCGACGCAGATGGTCCAAAACACTTCGAGTACAACTTGACGCGCGCAAAACTTGAAGAGCTTGTGAAGGATTTGATCGATCGCCTTGCTGAACCAGTAGAGAAGGCACTCAAAGATGCCGACATGAAGGCGAGCGATATCGAAGAGATTGTGCTTGTTGGTGGTATGACGCGCATGCCTGCCGTCGTCGAAAAGGTAAAAAGTATCTTTGGCAAAGACCCATTGCAGGGTGTAAACCCAGATGAGGTTGTAGCTATCGGTGCCGCTATTCAAGGTGGCGTGCTGCAGGGCGACGTCAAAGACGTACTGTTGCTCGATGTGACACCGCTTTCACTTGGTATCGAAACAATGGGTGGTGTAACTACTAAGTTGATTGAGCGCAATAGTACTATCCCGACGAGCAAAAGCGAAACTTTTAGTACCGCAGCAGATAACCAGCCGCAAGTGGAAATCCACGTACTACAGGGTGAGCGAGAAATGTCATCGGACAACAAATCGCTCGGTCGTTTTACGCTCGATGGTATTGCACCTGCACCTCGTGGCGTACCACAAATCGAAGTTTCGTTTAGTCTCGATGCCAACGGTATCTTGAATGTGACTGCAAAAGACAAAGCTACTGGCAAGGAAAACTCTGTGACTATCCAAGATAGCGGCAACATGAGCAAAGAAGATATTGAAAAAGCTCAAAAAGAGGCCGAGGCACACGCCGATGAAGATAAGAAAAAGCGTGCAGCTGTCGAAACTCGCAATACGCTTGAAAATGCTATCTACCAGGCAGAAAAAATGCCCGACGAGTATAAAGACAAAATTTCTGATGACGATGTAAAAGTTATCAAAGAAGCAGTCGAAGAGGCGAAGAAGGTAAAGGAAAATACCGACGCCTCAGGCGAAGAGCTTGAGGCTGCAGTCAAAGCGCTCAATGACAAAATCATGCCTATCGGTGCGAAGATGTACGAGGCGGCTGCTAAAGAAGGTGCCGAAGATGAAAAGAAGCAGTCTGAAGACACAGATGAGCCTGTAGAAGGTGAAGTTGTAGACGAAGATAAGAAAAAAGACGACAAATAGTCCAAAAACACTGCACAAAAATGCCGCGAGATGCGGCATTTTTGTTAGGATACAAGTACCAGCAGGAGTAATATATATAGTATGAAGCTACGAAAAAACGCTCCCTATCTTTACTTTATAGTCGCGTTACTAGTTGTGGTTGCTATATTCTTTGTACTCAGTCCGCCTCGCATTGGTATGCACGGAGATGATAAAACAGGCATATTGCCGACAGAAATACGCCATCTCACACTGCTGGGCTATTTTGTAGGTACAAGTGCCGCCGAAGACGTACCTCGTGTTACCATCGGGACGTCACCCTATACGAACTATTACGCGCGCACATATGCCCTCGAGCCACTAATGCTTGCTGCGGGGCTATGGGCTGTAGGGTATATTGTGCAGTCAAGCCGTACGCGCAATAAACGAATTTTGTGAAATAGTTCACAACAACACTTACGTACAGGTGGTACAGTTGCCTTACGATAGTAAACCGAAAGGAATCGTATGGACGAAGAAGTGAAAACAACAGAAGTGCGCACAGAAAAAACTCATTCAGGTGATACAGACGTAGAACGCCAGACAGTGGCTACTGAAAACGCTGCACCGACATCAGTTATCGCAAAGCGAATAGTTTACTATTTCGTAGGCATTATCGTAGCATTGCTACTGCTAAGAATCGTGTTATTGCTACTTGCGGCCAATCAAGGCAACGCTTTTGTTGACTTCATTTATGCAGTGGGTGGTATTTTTGCAGCACCATTCTTCGGGATGTTTAGCTATACGCCGGTGTATGGGTCATCTGTATTTGAGGTTAGCTCGGTTGTAGCTATTCTCGTTTACCTACTTGTAGGATGGGGAATCGCGAAACTGTTTACGCTCGGATCAAATTCTCGCGCAGTTTAGCGAGTCACTATTGTGTATAAAAGTAGCATTTCGCAATTATAAATGCTTACGCTATACTGAAAAAATGAAGAATAAATACGGCTTCACTATAGTTGAGCTGCTCATTGTCATTGTCGTGATAGGTATTTTGGCTGCTATTACCATAGTCGCATTTAACGGCGTGCAAACCAGAGCCCAGAACACTCAAAAATTCAATGAAATCAAAGGGTGGCAAAAGATATTTGAAACATACAAAGCTGATACTGGCAAATATCCTGACATGGCCGATGGCACTTATTGTCTAGGGAGAGGGTTCCCTGTCGGCGGGAACGGAGATAGGCGCTGTAGAGATTTCGCGGGTATTGGCGGAACGAGTGTGCTAGAAAGTGATAATGTCACACTCATGAACGCACTAGAAACAGTCGCTAAAATACCCACGCCATCCAATATACCAGTGGGTGGGACCGTGGGGCCATATGCGCAGTATAGTGTCTCGCAAATTAACTTAATGATATGGCTGAAAGGTTCGACAGGCGAATGTCCGTCGGGCATGATTCAGTCATGGGCTGACGCACCTTCGAGTCGCTTGGCTTGCGTGATTGTCCTTTCAAGGAGCTAACGCGCTCCATCAGACGCTATGTCGGTGAAACCTCTGAGAACAACGATGCTTGTGCTTAAGAGTTCGTTGGGCTACAGTAATACGTATGAACATACAAGAAGAACTCGCGAAAATTTTCAAAGGCGAGCTTGACGTGTCAGAAGAGTCGCGTGAATTTTATAGTCACGACGCGAGTCTTTTCGAGCTCAAGCCAGAAGTGATAGGTTTTCCAAAAGATGCTGAAGATATCAAAAATACCGTCAAGTTTGTCAATCAATACAAAGCACAGTATCCGGAGCTGAGTATTACTCCTCGTTCGCGTGGCACCGACATGTCGGGTGCGGCTATTGGTCAGTCAATCTTGCTAGATATCAGTAAGTACATGAATAAACTGCACGAGGTGACCGATACGTCTGCACATGTGCAGCCGGGTATACTATTTCGTGATTTCGACAAAGCGACTGAAGAAAAAGGCAGTTTACTCCCAAGTTATCCTGCCAGTCGAGACATGGCGAGTGTAGGCGGCATGGTCAACAATAACTCGGGCGGTGAAAAATCCCTCGAATACGGCAAAACCGACAAGTATGTGACAGAACTCAAAGTCGTGTTGAGTGACGGTAACGAATATACACTCTGTCCGCTTAACAGGGACGAGCTGAATGCAAAAATGGGTCAAGATGATTTCGAAGGAAATCTGTATCGCCAAACCTTCGAGCTCCTTGAGGCGAACTACGACGAGATTCAAGCAGCAGCACCGAAAGTCTCTAAAGATTCGACCGGTTATCATCTTTGGAATGTATGGAAACGTGACACAGGTATCTTTGATCTCACGCAGCTTTTTGTCGGTGGGCAGGGCACCCTCGGTATCGTGACAGATGTCAAACTTCGCCTTGTGAAGCGACGTGGTCACAGCGGACTTTTAATACTATTTTTGAAGAGTACGACTGAACTCGGCCAACTGATTCCAAAAGTACTCGAGAGCAAGCCAGCAACCTTCGAGAGTTTCGATGATCAGACACTGTGGTTGAGCATTCGCTTTATGCCAAGCTTCCTCAAGATGCTTGGTCCTGTGCGCTTTATCAAGCTACTGCTCAGTCTCGTAACGACGGGCGTGCAACTGCTTCGTGGTGTACCAAAACTTATACTCATGGTTGAGTTCAACGGGGAAAGTGAAGCAGAGGTGCGTCAAAAAGTACAAGAGTTGCATCGCAAACTTGGCAAGCATCGTGCGCGCTACGAGATCAACGGATTTGAAGAGGCGCCGACAGAGGGTAAAAGCGAGAAATTCTGGGTTATGCGTCGCTACAGTTTCCAGATTCTCCGCAGTAAGGTGAAAGACAAACATACTGCACCATACATCGATGACTTTATTGTGCCGCCTGAGCACTTGCCAGAATTTTTGCCGCAACTGCAGGCTATCATAAAGAAGTATAAGCTATTCGCAACGATCGCAGGCCACATGGGCGATGGTAATTTCCACGTCATACCACTTATGAAAATCGAAGACCCTGCCGAGCGTGCTAAGCTTGAGCCATCCCAGCGAGAGGTGAACGAACTTGTACTCAAGTACGGCGGTAGTATCAGTGGTGAGCACAACGATGGCATGGTTCGTGGCCCATGGCTTGAGCAGATGTATGGCGTAAGTATGCTGGGACACATGAAAGACATCAAGCATCTTTACGATCCTCAAAATATCTTCAATCCAAAAAAGAAGACCGATGCTGACTGGGACTTTAGCTTTAAGCACATCAGAGAGCACTTCTAGATTTACAGGTGACGTGCACTTATGTATACTTGAGTGCATAAGCATAATAGGAAATGAGCTTGGTTGATATGAATAAAAGAAAAATTGTCGCAATCGCTATCATCCTTGTGGCCATTGCAGGCGTTGCGGTGATTCTCTATATCATCAAAAACGAAAGGCCCGGAGGTAATAATCCAGGAGCATACTATGGCCAGACGGCAGATGGCTTTAGCGCATCTGTTGATGCGGATAAACACCTTGGTACTGTCGATGTAGTTTCGGTAGAAGATGTGGCTAAGGCTTTTGGTAGTGACGCCAAGGTATCTGTACCAGATGAATCTGGTACAGTGAACCTTGGTACGACTAAGTCTGAAACGGCAACCTTTGCTGTCGAGACACCAAAAGGCAAAGTGGAAATCGAGGTCGATATTCGTATGTATCAGACAGAATCCGACCTGAACCGTGCCAATCCGTTCTCTGGAGCTGAACGGGCCGATGTTGATGAAGTTGGTGAAGAAGCTCACTACTTTGTGCCCTTCCAGCAGGAATTCCTTCCAGAGCAGCAAGTTGCCTTGCTGACAACTCAAGGCCAGACATCGTATAAGTTTGCACTTGTCCAGCCTTCGGACTCGCTCATTTACACGACCGATGAAGCAAAGGCTATCGTGCTGGCAATTGCCAAGCAAGCCAATCTCTCCGCAGTTAAATAAATTTACATTTTTTGGTCTAGCACTCTTTACACATGAGTGCTAGATTTTGTATACTATAGGTAATGAGTAAACGTGATTATTACGAAGTACTGGGTGTCGCAAAAGGCGCAAGTGCCGACGAAATTAAAAAGGCTTTTCGCAAAGCTGCAGTTAAGCATCACCCAGACAAAGCGGGTGGTAATGAAGCAGAGTTCAAAGAAGTGAACGAAGCCTACGAAGTACTTAAAGACCAACAAAAACGCCAACGTTACGACCAGTTTGGCCATGCGGGTGTTGGCGGTTCTTCGGGTGGGGGCGGAAGTAACCCCTTTGAAGGCTACGGTGGATTTGGTGGACAGAATGTTCATTTTGACTTTGGTGATGGTGGCCTCGGTGATATTTTTGGACAATTCTTTGGCGGTGGCTCTCAGGGTGGCGGATCTCGTCGTTCACAGCGCGGTAACGACGTAGAGACACGAATTACACTGGATTTTGAAGAAGCTATTTTCGGAGTAGAAAAGTCACTTAAACTTGATATGCAAGACGAATGCTCACACTGTCATGGCGAACGCGCTGAACCAGGCTATGGTATGAAAACTTGTGAGACGTGTAAAGGCTCAGGCCAAATACCGCGCGTAATGAACACAATGTTCGGACAGATCCAGCAAGCCGTTGTCTGTCAGACCTGCGAAGGACGTGGCCGTATACCGGAAAAAGCATGTAGTGTATGCAAAGGACAGGGGACTGAGCGCCGTTCGCAAGATCTTACTATTAGAATACCTGCAGGCATAGACGATGGGTCAACCATACGTCTGCGTGAACGTGGTGAAGCTATCGCTGGTGGCGAAAAAGGCGATCTGTATGTTCATGTACGAGTAAAGGCACATAAGCACTTCACCCGCGAAGGTTATTTGATATTGAGTGACGAGCATATCGATATGACAGACGCGGCTCTTGGTACAGAGATAGACGTCCAGACAGTAGACGGAGTAGTGCGCATGAAGATACCCGCTGGCACCCAAAGTGGCACCGATTTCAAATTGAGTGATCACGGCGTACCTCATGGATCTAGCAGGGGCGCCCACATTGTTACAATTATCGTCGATACGCCAACAAAGTTGAGTAAAAAGCAAAAAGATTTGCTTGAGCAGTTTAAGTCTCATAAAAAACGTTCCATTTTCTCTTAAATACCTCTGGTATTCTGGCAGCATCGGAGTATAGTAAATAGTGCCGTTGTCCGGGTACCATAACCTTGACTAAATCGCTAAAAAGTGATAGTGTAGATATGTATTATGTGGGAAAACTTAACTAGACCACGTTTGGGGGGTGTGTCGCTGATGCGGTATGCCCTAAATTTTTTGCTCGTGCTCAGCGCGACATTGCTTTGGGCAATCATTTTTACTCCAGCTGCCCATGCGGCTGATGCCACATGGGAGTCTGGTAGCATCGTCTACCAAGATAATAGCTATCAAGGCCCCACTACCGTTGATCGTGAAATGAGTCAGCGCCTCGGTGTGCCCGAAAATTCGCAGTACTATCAGTATATAGAACAAGGTGATGCCGACGCGCCAGATGATGTATCGCAGGCGAAGTTCGTGACTTTTGGTCCAGGCGACAGTGTCGAAGACGCCACTAATGCACAAGTGTTTAGTTGTGAGCTCAATACCCGCACTTCTCAAGATGAATATAGCAACTGTACGAACCCTACAGGCGTTTCGATAGACGCGCAGTCCTCGGTAGAGGGTGGCGGAGCGCAAGAGGAGACATCGTGCGTGGTCAATGGCATTGGCTACGTAGTGTGTCCATTTATGAACTTTTTAGCCGATACAATGGACAAGGTCTACGACGTATTGAAGCGTTTTCTTCACGTGACGCCACTCTCAACAGATACCGACAACGGACTTTACAAGGCCTGGTCGTACATGTTGGCGATTGCCAATGTGATGTTCGTGATTGGGTTTTTGGTAATTATTTATTCGTATATCACTAACCAAGGTGTTAAACAGTATGACCTGAGAGGCATAATCCCCCGTATCATCGTCGCGGCGGTCCTGATCAATGCATCGTACATAATTTGTGCTGGCGCGGTTGACTTGTCGAACGTTATTGGCAGTAGTTTACAGGATGTATTCAATAATATCAGAAAAGAACTCGCACCAAATGACGTCACTAGTGCGTCAACCTGGTCGAGTATCACTACGTACGCACTTTCTGGCGGCACGATAGGCGCAGCAGGCGCGGCGGCGTTTTTTGCAGCAAGTGCATACGGTGCGGCATCTATCTATTTGTTGGTGCCGATGTTGATATCGGCGGTTATCGCGGTACTGGTGGTTGTGGTTATACTCGCAGCACGTTACGCACTTATTACGGTGCTGATCGTGCTCGCACCGCTCGCATTTGCGGCGTTCATCTTGCCAAGCACACAAAAGTACTTTGACAAATGGAAAGATGTGTTTATGACGATGCTTATAATGTATCCGATGTTTGCCATGCTTTTTGGCGGTTCACAGCTTGCGGCAACCATCATTGCGCAGAACGCCACGAGTTTCCTTGTTATTATATTTGCGATGTTTATCCAAGTGGCGCCACTTGTTATTACGCCGTTTCTCATCAAGTTTAGCGGTAGCTTGCTTGGACGTATTGCCGGTATGGTCAACAACCCTGCTAAGGGTCTGGGTGACCGAGCGAAGAACGCGAGCCAGGCACGTCTCGACGAAGCCAAAGATAGACGATTACAAGAGAAAAACCGAGGCTGGGGCAGTACCCCCGGTCTTGCACTTGCGCAAAAACTTGATACGGGTAAACGTGACCGTGAGGGTAGGCGCAAAAAATATCAGTCGAACCGTAACGCAGCTTATGCCGCGCAAAGCACACAGACATTTATCGAACAGCAGAGAGCAGAGGACCTGGCTAAGGCGGCGGAGACCAGAAACAACGCTGCGTACGAGGCACAAAAACTCACTAATTCTACTGCTAAGCGCGAAGCTGTGCAGAATCAAATGGCTGACATGTCGCTGCACAACAACAAAGCGCAGTTCGAGGGTTATATGAAAGAGCTCGAATCGCAAAAAGGCGCGAAACTACACGCACGTAACGGCGACAATGTGGCGGCGAGCCTTGGTCACCAGGTCCACTCATTAGCTCAAGATCATATGATTCAGGATTCTCGAAAAGGATTTGCTGAGTCTGCGCATCGAGTAGAATATGCGCACAATATGGTGGATAGTAGAGCATTGCAACAAGCAGCTGCGGGTATTGGCGGCGAAAGTGCCGAAAAGCTTGCAACAGCACGTGCTACCCAGCAGATACGAGAAGATTTTGGCAAAGGCGCATCGGCACAAACAGAGCTTCTCAAGCACTTTAGCGCTGGGCTCGATAACTCTGCTCTAAAGAATCTTGCGCTCGGTGGAGTGGCGAAAGGTAAGGACTCCCGCGGTAGAGAGTATGAGTTTGACGCAAGCGAAATCGGCAGCGAGCTACATGAAGCTGCGGTGGCTAAGTTCCTGAAGGAAACCAACTACGAAGGTGCATCCGACATCGTACGCGCTGCATCTGATAACCGAGAAGCGTGGCGCAGTGTACACGGTACGATTAAAGAAGGTGTTATTGCAACGCATGGCTCAAAAGCGCCATTCCTTATGGGGCAAGCACTCGATAGGATTGATCAAGGTAACGCGAACAGCGCAGGTGGTTATGAGCGTATGATTATCGACTATGTCAATAAGGCTAAGTTTAAGGCCGAAGCGCTTGCTGGGGCTGACGCTGTAGCACTGGAAGATATTCTGGGTGTCATGAAGGCGTACCACGATAATACGATACCGGCAGGTGCTGGACTTACACGCGAGGACAGAGACCTGTTTGGGCAGCGCATGCAAGACCTCATTGATGCCGCAGCAGACACGCTCGCCGATACTCAGGTTGCAAGCACGATGCCGAAAATCAACAAAGAGCGTCTTCTCGCTATCAAGAATTTCAACAGCATTAGGTAGTAGACTAAAACAAATAAAAGTTGTATAATAATACTTAAGCACGTACTCAACAACTTGGAGGTGGGCATGAGTCACGATGCGGAGTTAGGACATCAGCCGTCTGTAAGCGGCGACATCAAACCGGCGGCTGTAGTTGCGCTATGTCTCCTAGTGCCAATGCTCTTGGGAAACGCGACAGTTTTCTGGTGGCTTTTCTGGCTGCTGGCGATGCCGGTCGCAGGCGTAATGTTTTTGCAGCGGTGGTATGTAAATACCAGTGCACGTCGCCGACGCGCAGCGCGCACGGCAGAGCAGAACCATCGTTTCAATGCATCGCAGCCAGCGATGATGATCGGTGATGATGTCGTCGATGCCGAGGCGGTGGACTGGAGAAGTCGAGATGCGCACGAGCAGGCCGTGGCTGATCAGGAGGCTGAAGCTGAGCGTGCCGAGGGCATTGAATCCCAGCGTCAACGCGATGCCTCTGCCGGTAATCCGACTGACTTTCGCGCTCGTCGAAGCGACGTGAAAGGTCGGATGATTCCATTAGCGAAGGCTCTCGAGCCCGAGCCATCGACGGACGAACCGGAAGAGTCCTAGCTCGTTGTTCCGCCCCTTCTTGTGCCATTGTGCCAGAGAAGGGGCGGAACGCACGAACCATAGGTATCATTGTTTGCGTCACACACTTTAGTGTGGCTTTTTTATATCTCACAACATATTACATATTTTTATCAATGCACATGCGTGCTATAATGGTAGCAATGGAATTACTCTACTTACGCGGCGGAATGCTGAAGCATGTTCGCATTGATACTCTTGGGTGCGCGCTATGATTGCGGTGACACACGCTATTGCCGATCGAATGAGCGCTTCAAATCGTCTCCTGTGTAAAGACATGCTAGCCCGTGGCTGGAAAGTGTCAATTCCCTACGAGGGCATCGCTGATTTTTATATCGAAAAAGACAACGGCCAAAAACTGCATTTTCGTAGCACCGTTCCACCGACTACTCTATATGCTACTGCGCTTACATCTAACGATAAATTTGCGACATCGTTTGTACTAACGTCTCAAGGGATAGAGCAACTCCCTGTTGGTCTATTTGCCGCCGCGGACACTGCAGGGATGAAGCGCTTTTTAGCTGCGCATACAGCAGTTACGGCAAAGCCGCTCGATGGCTCGCATGGAGATGGCATCACAACAAGCGTAGACACTCCGAAACGCCTCGAGATCGCTATTAAGCGAATTATGGATATGGGCTCAAAAACATCTGTCTTGCTGCAGAAGCAGTTTGAAAGTGCATCCATGTATGATGTACGAGTACTTATTATAGACGGCCACTATGTTGCTGCTATCCATAGGTTGCCGGCAAGGGTGTGTGGCGATGGGATATCGAGCATCGAGGCGCTCATCGACCGTGAGAATCAGCACCCAGAGAGAGGCGAGGCGTACCGGGCGAAACTCGCGCGCATAGATGTAGAGCGTGCTCATATGTTTCTTGGTGAGAAGCTGCAAGACATTCCGGCAGTAGGTGAATACGTGACGGTGACCGGTGTGGCAAACTATGGAGCTGGCGGTGAATTGATTGAGATTACAGATGATATTCCTGAATGGATGCAGGTAGAAGCAATTCTCGCGGCCGAGACTTTGGGCCTCAAAGTAGCTGGTGTCGACTTCCTTGTTGACGGTGCGCCAAGTGTAAGCATGCAGCGAGACCATCAATACGCGGTTATTATCGAAGTTAATAAAGCGCCGTCGCTGTGTATTCATGATGAGCCGACTAGAGGCAAGGCGCGCGGGGCTGTGAGCGCATACGTCGACTACTTAGCTGACATATAGTGACTTAACGATATATTCGTCACAGAGGTGAAATATTGACATATTGCTATAAATGTGCTATGTTTTATGTAATATGTCTCGTCTAAATATTGATAAAAATCCGGCAACGCGCTTTCGTGAACATGAGTTTACGCGGATTAGCTCTAACGAGTGGTATAGCCCAGGTGAAAACGATCAATCGCGAACGCTCGTACGAGACGAGTTCATCGCAGGCACAAGTGATGATCCAGCGATTGAATATTCGCGGATACACGGTATTGATTACGTGGCAATCGAACAAGAATATTTCCAGGTTCTTGAGGCAGCTCGCGATGCTGCTGACGATGTATTGTACGAATCTGTCGCACGTAAACTAGCCGAATTATTTCGCCATAAAGAAGTGAGGCGACGTCTAGGGGGTGAAGCTATTGATAAGGCATTGTCTATGCGTCGCGCCGAGTCTATGAACGAAGAAATCTTTGGCGAAGTAGAACAACAAGATTTCGATGCGGTATTTTCTCGTGTGCTTGAAAAGGCAGAGGTGCTTGCCGATACCCTGCCTGAAGCGCGAGAGTTGCTCGATTTATCGGGCGAAAAAGTTGAGTTATCACGAGAAGCGTTTGATTTTGAGCTACACAAAGAGACGCTTGATCGACTGCGAGAGGACCTTTTCGATATTATCCCCGGATTAGAGGGCTCACTTGCACCGCACGAAGATCGTGATGTCGATGCTACAGAGGCAGCAGAATGGGGACAAAAAATCCTTGAAGTAACGGGCATAACTTCTGTAGGGTGGCGCGCAGCTGTGGTTGCTGGCAAGGTTGCTAGCACAAACAAGCACACCAAGCGGCTTAACTATGGAAATGAAAGAGTGTTTGAGTCAACGGCGCAAATGAATGGAACGAATTGTCACGAAGCGATTGGCCATGCGTTACTTTCACATAATGCCGACTTACAAGAAGATCCTCGGCTAAGGGTAAGCAAGCCAATTACGCTTGATATAGAAGAAGGTGGAGCGACGGTAATAGAGCAAATAATGTCTGGCCAGCCTCGACAAGTAGGACAGCGCTATCTCTTGGCACTAGGGCTCGGCAAGGGGCTTGACCAACATGCTGAGCCGCGTAGTTTTCGGCAAACATACGATATACTGTATCGATCGATCGTGGTTGAGCAAGCTACAGGGGGCAAAGAGATCGATGTACTATCTGCTCAGCGTAAAGCCTACCAAGAGTGTATGCGCACCCGACGTGGTGGCGCACTAGACGCTCGAGATATATCGTACTTCAACGGTGCGAAAAAAGTAAATCCGTGGTTCAATCAAATTGCCCGTTTGCCCGCAGAGAAGCGTAAGGAAAGTCTTAAAATCTATCTTTCTGGACGGTTTGACCCAACTGATTCAGAGCAAGCAGCACTACTCGGTTTGGAAACTGCAGCATAGGAACATATAATGGTAAAAGTGAATAAATCAGAGCATCGCATCGGAAGAACGTCATATATCGATATACCGTCGTATGGCGCTGTTCGAGTTGCGGCGAAAGTAGATACTGGCGCGGACAGTTCTTCGATATGGGCGACTGATATACAAGAAAAAAATGGCATACTAACATTTAAATTATTTGGTCCTGCGTCTGCACACTATACGGGCATGGATGTATCGGCCGATAGTTTTGAGCAAGTTTCTGTCAAGAACTCTTTTGGTGGCACTGAGTACCGTTATAAGGTTAAGCTTTCTGCAATTATCGAAGGACGCAAGATCCGTGTTGCCTTCACCTTGGCGGATCGATCTACTACTCTTTACCCAATTTTGATCGGTAGAAATACGCTGAAGGGTAAGTTTTATGTAGATGTATCAAAAAAGAGTTCTACTATGGGCAGTAAACGAATGCTGATACTTAGTCAAAAATATTCCGACAATGTCACAAGCATGATTCGTAATATCGAGGATCATGCGCAGGGGAGATTAGCTATTGACTATGCTACGTACAGCGACGTAACCATACGATTTGAATCAGGGAATATGAGAGTTTTTGTAAAAACGTATCAGCGTGATGTTAGCGAGTATACTTTGGTTCATTTTAAAACATCCGTCGCGCGAGATTTGACCGCTGCAATAGCTCGCTATGCAAGGTCTCGTGGCGTCAAGGTGATAGATCTTGAGGCTATTCGTCATTTTCCAGACATGAGCAAATTATACCAGTACGCAGTTTTGAGTACAGAGCGTCTACGGGTGCCTGACTCAATCTTTATGCTACCATCGCAGACTCCGCAATCATTCGTCGAATATAAAGATTTTCTTGGGCTACCATTTGTACTCAAGGGGATTCACGCCAGTAAGGGCGATGTCAACAATGTTGTGCGAAGCGAAGAAGATTTTATCTTGATAGCGCAAGAGGCGCTCACGAATGATGTGATGCTCGTTGGTCAGAAATTTGTACACAATAAAGGTGACCATCGAATATTAGTGTTTGGTAAGCGTATTACGTTAGTGATTCACCGGGTGCGAAAAGATGACTCTACGCATCTCAATAACACGTCTGCGGGGGGTACTGCTACCATCGTTCCTGTCAACGATTTGCCGCCACAGGTGCGACTCGACAGCTTACGGGCTGCCGAAGTACTTGGGCGCACTATCGCGGGTGTAGATGCGATACTGGATGAAGAGAAGCAAGAATGGCTGTTTCTAGAGGTTAACGATGGGCCGCAACTTGCGACTGGTTCTTTTCTGCCGGAAAAGCACGAACAATTGGCGAAATATTTTTTGCGGGAAGTAGGTAAATAATTATGCGTATAGCAATCTTGTCAAACGGAAACGGCAATTATTCAACAAAAAGATTAAAGGAAGAAGCAAAAAAACGTGGACACTACGTAAAAGTAGTAAAGTATCGTGAGTGCTATGCTTCTATTGAAAAAAATAACCCGCTCGTTAGCTATCGTGGTGAAGATCTTAGTGGATACGACGCAATTATTCCTCGTATTGCTGCGCACATGACGCGCTACGGCACGGCAATTGTACGACAACTCGAAATGCAAGGTGTGTACACGCCATCGAGTTCAATAGCTATCACACGCTCACGTGATAAGCTACGTAGCACACAGTTGTTGGCGAAGGCGGGTGTAGGTATTCCAAAGACAGTATTCAGTCGCAACTCAACCGATATTGACGATCTTATCGAAAAAATTGGTGGCACACCTGTAATTATCAAGCTCGCTAGAGGTACACACGGTAACGGCGTTGTGCTTGCCGAAACAAAAAAAGCTGCCAAATCCGTGCTTCAGGCGTTTTATTTGTCAAATGAAGACGGAACGAATATTCTGTTGCAGGAATTTATTAAAGAATCTGCAGGTACCGATATACGTGCATTGGTTGTTGGCGGGCGAGTAATCGCGAGCATGAAGCGACAAAGTCTTGATGATGATTTTCGCTCAAACCTTCACAAAGGTGGTGAGGGTACCGTGATAAAGCTAACTGAAGAAGAACGGAAAATGGCCATAAAGGCAGCGAAAGCTATGGGTTTAAATATCGCAGGTGTCGATATGATGCGTAGCGACCGTGGTCCACTAGTGCTAGAAGTGAACGCAAGTCCAGGATTCGGTATCGAGCTAGTGACGAAACGCGATATCGCGGGCGCAGTTATAGAATATGTCGAACGTAATGCAAAGCGTCGCCCTAAAAAGGATAAAGTCGGCGCATAGCGCTTACGTCCTAACTCGGTTATACTAGGACACATGGAATATGGCGCGCGCGTGAGCGTTGAGCATAGGCTCGTGTGGATTGGTATCTTTGGGGTGATCGTGACGCTCGTGGCATTTGTTGCGTACAGTTTTTGGCCAACCGCAATGACTGCAACTGCTGTGACGTTGGGTGCTAAAACGTTTCATGCAGATATGGTTGACGTAGAGCGGCAGCCTGGCGAAAATATCACAGAGCACCGCGGAGTCCTCGAAGATAATCGGGCGTTACTGTATGCATATCCAAAAAGTGATAGCTGGATAGTGCAGGCTCGAGATTTACATTCTGCTGTTGATATCCTGTGGATCACGGACAATAAGAATGTCGCTTATATTGCGAAAAATGCTCAGCCGTCGAATAGTCATGTATATCGACCAGGAGGTGCTGCGCGGTATGTGCTGTATCTCCCGGCTGGGTCGGTCGAGAAATATAGTATTAAATCTGGACAATCAATAACATTTAATGACAAGGGGGATAGATAATGGACATTATTGTAATTATCGGTTTGGCTGTATTGCTACTATTTGGGTTTGCGTATATTACGAAGCGTAGGTTTGGCGTGCTCGGTCTCGCACTTGCAACCGGGTATGTGCTTAGTGTGATGTGGCAAGATGTCATCGCTGACATAGCACTTAGGCTGCCAGTAGATCTCGGTGTTGTGTCGCCTGTGACGTTTTTGACGCTGCTTGTGATATTGTTTCCATCTCTCGTGTTGCTATTTGGTGGCCCACGGTACAAGACGAAGCAAGGGCGTTTGCTTGGTTCGATCCTGTACGCAGTACTGGCTGTTATATTCAGTCTCGGCGCGCTTGAGCATACTGTGGTGCTGATGGGTGATAGCCGTACTGTCTTTGAGATGATAGTGCAGTACCAGCAGTATATTTTGACAGCTGCTCTTGTGATTGCAGTGCTCGATATTATGCATACACGTTCTAGCGGAGCTGGCGACAAGCACGGCAAGAAGCATTGACAATTATCAGGGGTGCATGCTACCATATACGAAGCTCAATTGAGCTTGCACTTTATATAAATTACGGAGCCATAGCTCAGCTGGTTAGAGCACCTGCCTTTTAAGCAGGGTGTCCTGGGTTCAAGCCCCAGTGGCTCCTCCAAAATTGAAATTATTCACACTCGGACTATCAAGTCCAAATCAAAGAACCTTGCAAAAGGTTCTTTTTGTTGAAAAGAAATAATAAGTGGACATGGCTTCTTCAAATGGTCCAGATGCTTACTGCCACTAGCCATGCTACACTAGCTTCATGCGCAATATGCTGACGAAAAGGACGCACCCAGTCTTTATTGTCGCGAGTCTATCTTCGGGCATTTTACTCGGCTGCCTGCTAGCTTATGCTGCGCCAAGTGCGTGGCTAACATCGTGGGTGTGGTGGATTGTGTGGTTGTTTTGGCTATGTGTATGCTTTTGGAGATCGCTGAAATGGGCGGTAGTCGTCGCCCTGCTTGTCGGTATGATGATGGGGTATGGACGTGGCGCGAGTGAACTTGCGTCGTGGGTAAATGTGGAGCAGTATGGTGGCCAGCAGGTGATGCTACGAGGTGTAGTGCGCGAGGATCCCGAAAAAGGTGCGGGCAGTGAACTTCGGTTGAGGCTTGATTCAGTTTCAATTGACGGCGAGACTCGCGGCGGAGTGTACTGGGTAACAGTTTCTGGCGACGCAGCAAATATAGAGCGAAGTGATGCTGTGAGCGTACAGGGTGAGTTGCAAGAAGGATTTGGCACATTTGCTGCATCGATGTTTCGTGCTCAGGTGAACACGATAGAGAAGGGAGTGCGCTTTGACCCGTTGCTCGGCGTTCGCAACTCTTTTGCCGACGCCATCCACTCAACCATACCCGATCCACAAGCCGCCCTCGGCATCGGATACATCCTTGGGCAAAAGCGCGCATTGCCACTTGATTTTGAAGAGGCATTGCTATTGGTTGGGCTCACGCACGTGGTGGTCGCGAGCGGCTACAACTTAACGATACTTGTGCGGCTCAGTCGTAGGTTATTTGAGCGGGTCTCGCGCTACACGTCGGTAATGGTGTCGGGCGGGCTGATTGTAGCATTTATTGGTATTACTGGACTCAGCCCGAGTATGTCGCGCGCAGGACTTGTCGCGGGGCTTAGTTTAGTCGCATGGTATTACGGCCGCACAGTACATCCGGCGATATTGATGCTGGTGACAGCCGCATTGTCGGTACTATTTAATCCAAGCTATTTATGGGGTGATGTGGGCTGGATGCTTAGTTTT
Organism: Candidatus Saccharibacteria bacterium GW2011_GWC2_48_9; assembly: GCA_001003725.1. Lineage (GTDB taxonomy): Bacteria > Patescibacteriota > Saccharimonadia > Saccharimonadales > Saccharimonadaceae > Mycosynbacter. The sequence goes on along the minus strand of LCPR01000007.1, from coordinate 15,953 downwards.
GCGGCGTTTGCAGGTGTGATGTTTCTGGCACCATTGCTACAGGCATACTTTTATGGTGAGCAGAAACCAGGAATATTCCGCCAAATACTGGGCGAAACATTCTCCGCGCAGCTGGTAACACTGCCCATTATTCTGGTAGCGTTTGGGGTGATGTCGAACGTCGCCTTGGTTGCCAATGTGCTAGTGTTGCCGCTGGTGCCCCTAGCCATGCTGTTGACATTTTTTGCAGGCTTAGCAACATTGATTTCGCCAATTTTTGGTGAGTATGCCAGTATACCGGCGTACTGGCTTTTGTCGTATATGAAAACGATTATTGAATACTTTGCCGAGCTTCCTTGGACAAGTACAAAAGCGGAAGCATCTATTGCAACAGCAACTGCAATGTACGCAGTAATGCTGTTGCTCATCGTCGTCCTTAAACGCAGTACAGGGCTCAGTTTCCGTAGGGTTAACTTAGTTGAATAATCTGATATAATAACAGTAGTTTATATAGCAAATTTCGACGGAGAACGCCACATGTCTGGACATAGTAAATGGGAAACGATCAAACGCCAAAAAGGCGCAAACGATGCAAAGCGTGGTGCAATATTTACAAAACTAGGCAATCAAATTGCTATCGCGGCTCGCGGGGGAACTGATGCGAGTATGAACGCTTCTCTTGCGCTTGCAGTAGAAAAGGCAAAAGCTGCAAATATGCCCAATGCTAACATTCAGCGGGCGATCGATAGGGTAAATGACAAAAACGCGGCTGTGCTTGAAGAAATAACCTACGAGGGATATGGCCCGGGTGGGGTCGGCTTGATTATCGAGACGGCCACCGATAATCGTAATCGTACGCTCCCAGAAGTCAAAAATATACTTGTTAAAAACGGTGGGCGTATCGCGGATGCAGGAAGCGTGATGTTTCAGTTTACGCGAAAAGGTGTCGTTCGCGTTGCGGCAACTGGTGAAGATGCGCTACTCGGCGTACTTGATGCAGGAGCCGAAGACGCAGTGGAAGAAGACGGTGAACTGTTGGTATATACCGAACAAAAAGATTTGGCAAAAGTGCGTCAAGCTATCGTAGATGCCGGCATGGATGTAAAAGATGCAGAGCTACAATATGTTCCAAACGGTACGGTTGCTGTTGAAGATAGCGAACAGGCACAGAAAATCTTCAAGTTGCTCGATGCGCTTGATGACCTTGATGACGTAGCGAGCGTACACACAAACGCCGACATAACGGCCGATACTAACGAATAAATTTGTCGTTCAACTCGTCACTCAAGTGATACTATTTTGATATTTATTTTATAGGCAGAATTAGTGTATATTTTAAGTATATGCGATATGTATTCGTCGGTATACTGGCAACGTTACTGATCTCTATGAGTAGTTGTGTGTCGACGCTCGCTATTTCTGTGACTCCTTCCGACCAGACGGTTGCTCGGACAGAGCCTCCACTATCTATCACTAGCTACTCAACTACTGCCCACAGACTCAATTACGTTCAGCTGTACAATACGAGCAATCAAGTACAAAATCTTGATGGGTGGAAGCTTTTTTATACGGTTGAATCGGTAGAACTTTTACTGACAGTGCAGCTTAATGGCCTACTTGCGCCAGGCCATAGCGTGCTAGCTGCCGATGAGGTTACGGTACCAAGTGCACTATTTTTGTACGTTGCACCAGAAGTATATCCGACCGATACCATACGTATTGCGCAGATTCGACTTGCCGCACCTGACGACTCGAGCTATCTCGACCAGATTGTTGCGCCTACGTATCCAGCAGGCTCGCCGCAAACAATGTATGTGACGCGCAACCGTTCGGTGACTACAGGTAATTACCTCACCAGTTTTTCGAACAGTGTCGCACCACCAGCTGTTTTGACGCAGGATATGCTATATGAGTACCCCGAGACAACATCGCTGCGAGTAATTGAGGTTCTGGCAAATTCGCGCAACTGTTCGCCACTCGAAGCTGCAGCGGACTGCAAAGAATATGTAAAGATATTTAACCCTACAGCGGATTCCATAGATCTTGGCTCTTACAGACTGCGCACTGGCTATCAGGGCCAAGCTGCGAGCTCGTCTAATACTGCATATTTGAGCGGCGAGATTGCACCGGGTGGATACTTGTCGTTCCCTATCTCGCTTGTCAATAGCGGCGGCTGGGTGTGGATTGAAGATATGTTTGGTATGAAGCGCTACGATGAAACTATGATAGAGTATGCCAACGCTGGCAGTGAAAGCAAAAAAGGACTCAGCTGGGCACAGGGTGCAGATGGATTGTGGGGCTGGGCGTCGCCAAAGCCGAATGGTGAAAACGCCCTACTGAGTCTCGAGGAAACCAACAGTCCTACTACGGCACCAAAACCGTGTAATCCAGATCAGTTTAGAAATCCCGAGACTGGGCGGTGTAAGAAAATCGAGACGCAGGCGTCATTGACGCCATGCCGGGCAGACCAGTATCGGAGCGAGGAAACAAATCGCTGTCGCAACATAGCGACGGCATCGTCGTTGACACCGTGTGCGGCAAATCAATATAGAAGCCCTGAGACGAATCGCTGTCGAAATCTTGCGACGACATCATCTAGTCTCGTGCCCTGCAAAGCTGGACAGTACAGGAGTACCGAAACGAATCGCTGCCGCTCGCTTACTACCGCTGCATCTGAGCTCAAGCCGTGTGAGGCCAACCAAGAACGCAACCCAGACACAAACCGCTGTCGCAAAAGTGTCCTAGGTGATGCTGATGTTGGCTTCGAGGTTGTCGATACACCGGCTTCTTCCGACGAAACATTGTCATGGCTAGTACTTGGTGGCGTAGGGTTTGCATCGCTTGGCTACGCTGGGTGGGAGTGGCGCCGTGAGCTTATGGGCGGAGTCAGTAAGCTGCTTGGACTACTACCTTTCGTCAAATAGACGTATACTGAGAGTATATGAGAGTGATAGGCATCGATCCCGGTACAGGTATTCTTGGTTTTGGTGTGATCGATGTATCACACGGCAATAAGGTTCGTATGGTGACTGCGGGAGTGATCACGACACCGGCGCACACGCCGCTCGATGAGCGCCTCGAAGAAATATTCGATGGTCTTACGGATATCATCGCGGAGACTGGTCCGGATGTCATGTCGATAGAAAAACTTTTTTTTTCGCAGAATGTTACGACGGCTATGAGTGTCTCGCATGCTCGTGGCGTAGCCATGCTTACGGGTCGAAAAGCGCGCCTACCTATAGCCGAATACACTCCGCAACAGATCAAGCAGACCCTGACAGGGTATGGCAAGGCAGATAAAAAACAGGTACAAGAAATGGTACGGATTCATCTTGGCTTGCAAGAAGTCCCCAAGCCCGACGACTGTGCAGATGCATTGGCTGCTGCTATTACTCACACCATGATGACGCGCCTGAGCTAACATGGTTGTATGTGGTTGAAAATGGTATAATGAGCTAATAATGCGACGAGTCGGAAAATATACAAAGCAACGCAAAGCGCGTGGGGCGTGGTTTACGCTCAATACGTACATTCTTTGGTTTCGCAACCTAAAGCGCTGGCAAAAAATAACAGTGATCGTGGGACCTATCGTAGCGTTGATGGTGCTCATACCTCTTATGACGTATCTATATTTTGCACGTGACATTTCCGATAAAGAACGGCTTATGAATAACAATAATACGGGTCTCGTCATGACCGATGTCAACGGCGATGTATTTTATCAAAGTGGTCGTGCAAAACACCGTAAAATGATAGAGCTGTCTGGTATTAATGAGACAACCAAAGACGCGCTGCTCGCTAGTGAGGATAAGGATTTTTATGATCACGGCGGATTTTCATTTATCAGCATGGTCGGGGCGCTATATGGCAACGTAGTATCGGGTGGCACGAACTACGGTGGCAGCACCCTTACCCAGCAACTCGTAAAAAATACGTTACTTACAGATGAAAAAAGTTACTTTCGTAAGTTTCAAGAATTGTCGCTATCAATTGCCATAGAGCGCACGTACAGCAAAGATGAAATACTTGAAATGTATCTCAACTCGGCATTTTTCGGTGGCAATGCATTTGGTATTGAAGATGCGGCGCGAACATTCTTCAATAAATCGCCACAAGACCTCACGCTAGCTGAGAGCGCTATGATAATCGGTGTACTGCCTGCTCCAAATGCATACTCACCTATATATGGTGAGATGAAGTACGCCAAGGAGCGCCAGGAAACGGTATTGTCGCGTATGGTTAAAAATAACTTCATCACACAAGCCGAGAAAGATACTGCGTTAGCTCAAGAATTAGCCTACGCAGTTCCAGAAAGTAGTGCCGATACGAGCCCGGCACCGCACTTTGCTGAGCTTGTGATGGAAGAACTCAACGAAAAATACGGAGCTGAGAAAGTTGCTCGCTCTGGCTACCAGAGCAAAACTTCACTCGATTTGAATATCCAAAATAAATTACAAGAAAATATCAACGCCAACATGCCATCTATTCGTGCAAACGGTGGTTCAAATGCAAGTGCTGTGGCTATTGATCCCAAGACTGGTTCTGTGCGTGCACTTATTGGGAGCTACGACTGGAACGACGCAGAAGACGGTAAGGTGAATATGGCCCTTGCTAAGCGCCAGCCGGGAAGTAGCTTTAAGCCTATTTATTACTCCGAAGCATTGGCAGAAGGTATACTGACGCCGGCCTCTATACTAGCCGATGAGCCGACGAACTTTAACGGCTATGAGCCACAGAACGCACTACGCACATTCAACGGCGACGTAAGTGTTCGCCAAGCGTTAAACTGGTCGCTTAATATTCCGGCTATCAAAGTATTGCAGCGAGTAGGCATTGAAAAAACAGTCGAAACTGCAAACCGGATGGGCATTGATACGATAGAGAAAGATAACGACTATGGCCTTCCGCTCGCTTTGGGTGCAGCCGAAGCTCGGTTGCTCGATATGACACATGCGTACGCTGGTTTTGCAAATGCCGGTGACCAAAAAGAGGTTGCCCTTGTGGAGCAGATCAAGAGTAAATACGACGAAGAGGTGTTCAAGTCGCCACAAAAGTCGAAGCGCGTCATTAGCGCGGAGGGTGCCTACTTGATCTCTAATATCTTGTCCGACGACCAATCACGTGCGGGTATGTTTGGCGCTTCCTTAAGTTTATATGGCGACAAGAAAGCTGCGGTTAAAACAGGAACAACCGATGAAAATCGTGATGCTTGGACGATAGGGTACACTCCTTCTTTGGCTATCGGCGTGTGGGTTGGCAACAACGACAACGCGGTGATGTCGAGTGGCGGTGGATCTCTTGCAGGGCCGATTTGGCGTACGACGATGGATGAGCTCACAACTGCTACTGGTGATCCTTTCTCTAAGCCAAGTGGTGTAGTGGAGCGAGACACCTGTTATGGCACTGGCAAACTGGCAAATTCTGCAGGCACAAATACGTATAAAGAGTATTTTCTGACTACCGCACTTCCATCGTATGGCTGTGAGGCGCAGGTACCTCAGCCAGAACCAGAAAATAAACCCCCTCAACAGGGTGAATCAGAGGATGAAGATCCTGAGCAGACAGAGCAGCCGACCACGGGTGATGATACCGACCCAAATGAGCAGGAGCCAACCGATCCAGAGCCAAACCCTGACACGGAGACACCCATTCCAACAACCCCTCCAGAGACAACTCCTCCTGGAAATGGCCCTGCCAGTAGAAGTAACAGTAACTAACTAGTACGCAAGGAGTATAGATGATTGCACATGTAGCAGGAACAGTCGCAGAGAAATTTGGAAACGCAATAATTGTAGACGTACACGGTGTGGGCTACGAAGTACAGACAGCACTTGGCGACTACGAAAAAGCGCTGTTACACGAAGAGGTGAAATTTTACACATACCATCTTATCCGCGAACAAGCTCAAGACCTTTATGGCTTTTCTAGCTTGGCAGCCAAAAAACTCTTCGAGCTACTTATCACGGTACAAGGTGTAGGGCCAAAAGCAGCGCTTGCGATACTAAGTATTGCCGATAGTGAGGTGGTGCGCAACGCAATAGCAAATAGCGATATAGTGTTTATTGCAAAAGCTACCGGTGTGGGCAAAAAGACTGCCGAGCGGGTCGCGGTAGACTTGAAAGACAAAGTTGGACTGGCATTACAGTATGACAATAGTAGTATCACGGGCCAGTCATCGGTATTAGCGCATACCGATGAGGCGCTCGAGGCACTCATGGCACTAGGGTATAGTCTTAACGATGCAACCAAAGCACTCGAAGGCGTTTCGACCGATCTTTCTACTGCAAGCCGTGTGACACAAGCACTCAAAGCACAATAGAAGTCGTGTTCACTAGATTACTTGTAGCTCACGAAGTACAGTGGCTCTAGGAGGTACACGACCAATGAGAGCGAGAGGAAATTATAATGACGCACTATGAAGCTGGTGCACACCAAGCACAGATGAAAATACTCCGGACAATGCTACTCGCCGATGGGGTGAATTTTGCCGAACTTGCAAGAGCGGCCGACATGACGAACGATCACGCAAACTTCCATTTGCAGCAGCTCGTCAAAAATGGCTATGTGCGCAAACTACCCAAGGCACATGGTAAGTATGAGCTGACGCGCAGTGGTAAAGAGTATGCGAATCGCATGGATACCGACGATGCTCAGATAGAAAAACAGCCTAAACTTTCTGTTGTACTTGTCATAGAGCGCGAAGATGGATTGCATTTGCAGCAGCGGCGCCTGAAGCAGCCATACTATGGCTTTTGGGGTCACCTAACAGGAAAGATCCGCTGGGGTGAGACTATGCTTGAAGCGGCTGCTCGTGAGCTACTTGAAGAGACTGGCCTCGCAGCTACACTGCGAGTGGCGGGATTTTATCACAAATTGGACTACGATGACGAGTCGGGTGATTTACTTGAAGACAAGTATTTTTGTATTGTGCACGGGACATCACCGCAAGGCACTCTGTTGACTGAAACGGACGGCCAGCACAATGAGTGGATGACTATAGAAGAATTTGAAAAGAAAGACAAAAAATTTGGGTCTGTTGTCGAGACTATTGAGATTATTCAAGGTGCACAGGTGCAAGTACGAGAGCGGAAATATCGCTATAACAGTGATGATTACTAAAATTGTGCCATAATAGTAGTACATGGCGATAGAACGAATTGTAGATACTAGCCCGCACGACGAAGATGCCGACGAGCAGGTAATAGAAGTGACGCTGCGACCGCAGACGTTTGATGACTATGTGGGGCAAGACCGACTCAAGAAGAATCTTAAGTTGGCGATAGACGCTGCAAAAAAACGAAATGAGCCAATTGATCACGTACTGCTGTATGGCCCACCAGGGCTCGGTAAGACAACCATGGCAACGGTGATCGCAAATGAAATGGGTGCCAACATTCGCATTACGGCCGGCCCGGCAATTGAGCGGGCGGGTGATCTGGCGAGTATTTTGACTAACTTGCAAGATGGAGATGTGTTATTTATCGATGAGATTCACCGCCTTGGTCGCGCGGTGGAAGAAGTGCTCTATAGTGCGATGGAAGATTATAAACTCGATATCGTGATAGGCAAGGGTCCTGCAGCACGCAGCGTACGACTTGACCTACCTAAGTTTACTGTGATTGGCGCAACGACGCGCACTGGAAGTCTAGCGGCACCGCTGCGTGACCGCTTTGGCTTGATCCATCGACTTGAGTTTTATACACCCGAAGAAATCGAGAAGATTATCTCACGAGCAGCTACAATACTCGAAAGCAAGATTGATAGCGCCGCTGCGAAAGATCTTTCAACTCGCGCACGGCTAACTCCGCGAATTGCCAACCGTCTTCTTAAGCGTGTACGTGACTACGCGGATGTGAACGGCGATGGATTTATCGACCCGATTACTACCAAAAAAGCCCTGGCGTTGCTGGAGATTGATGAACTTGGCCTCGACCCCGCAGATCTTCAATTACTGTACAGTATGATTGAAAACTATGGCGATAACCCCGTTGGTCTGGCGACCCTTGCGGCACTCACTGGAGACGAGACGTCTACTATCGAAGATTTCTACGAGCCATACTTGCTGCAGATCGGTTTTATTGAGCGCACTCCACGTGGCCGTCGCGTTACTCAAAAAGCGCGTCGCCACTTGGGCGAGAACAAAACTGCGTGATATACTGATTGTATGAATCCAGAGCAGCCGCCGACTCCTACTCCACAGCCTCAGCAGCCGCATGCAAAGCAGTTTGTTGCACCTTCTCATGTTACTACTCAGCCGGATGGAGTTGAGGGCCATGGTTTTGACCCTCGTCAACGCGTACAATTATCCAATGAGCCAGGTGTAGTACATACCACACGGCCTATCGAACCGGCGCAGATAGCTGTCAGCGACGACCTCATGCGTAAACACGAAGACGCCAAGAGGATGTTTCCAGACCTCAACCTTTCCAGGGGTGAATATGTACTCATGAGGGTGACGCGACACCCTATCGGGTTGCTCGCGCCAGTTGCGCTTACTAGTTTTTTACTGTCGGTATTTGTCGCAATTTGGATACTATATCCAGTATTTCTGGAGCAAAGTAACGGGGCTGGATTGCCGTCTATGGAGGTACTGAGTTTACTGATGGTGCCGCTATGTCTGCTGGTTGGAATATTCGGCTACATTGCCGTGTGGGTGTATCTGCGTAATACGTTGTATCTTACTAATGAAAGTGTTATCCAAGAAATTCAGCACAGCTTGTTTGCTAAGCATGAACAAACAGCAAGCTTGGGCAGTATCGAAGATGTGAGTTTTGTGCAAAATGGTGTTCTCCAGACACTCCTAAACTACGGAACGATTCGTCTAAGTACCGAAGGAGAAGAGACGACGTACAGGTTTCATTATGTCGCGAACCCAAAGAGGCAGACTAGTATATTGAACAATGCAGTAGAAGATTTCAAGAACGGGCGACCTGTAGCCGCGCACGATTGAATACCTACTTTTTACTGTTTTGGGACTTGCGTACGTAATCAGCTTCTTTTTCTAGATTTGCGCGCAGGGTGTAGCCTGAGCATTGATTATCCTTGCAATCTGTGGGTTCGTAGGTGTAGGTTGAGCGAGTTGTTGTTCCAATAAGGTCGTCGTCGACCCGTAGCTCATTGACGGCAATTCCTACCGGGTCTTTAAAAGTGTCTGCCTGTACCGCTGGCAATGTCTTTGTGCTCAGCGTGGCCGGATATGCACTGTTTTTGGCGTAGTAAACTTTTTCGAGGTTGTGGTAAAGGGTGTTGATGTCGGCTTTGCGTCTGTCGTCGCGCCCCATAGCCTCTACGTTATTTTTTTGATAGAGGAATAACCCGCACATAGAGAGGAAAAGCACGACTACAACAAGTAGTTCAATGATAGTGAAGCCGTCTGTTTTTCTCATATGAAACCATTATAGCAAATTTGCCGACACAAGAGTATACGCGTATAATAAGAGTATACATAAGACTTGGAGGGTATATATGGCGAAAAAGACTGACACGACTGACACACCGGCTACGGCAAAAAAAGATGAAGGCAAGCTAAAAGCACTGAATCTCGCAATGGATCAAATCACTAAGCAATTTGGTGATGGTTCCATTATGAAACTAGGTGAGGGTCACCGAGCGAATGTTGAACTTATTCCTTCTGGCGCACTCAGCGTAGATATCGCACTAGGCGGAGGTTATCCGAAAGGCCGTATTATCGAGATTTATGGCCCGGAGTCTAGCGGTAAGACGACCCTGACTCTCCATGCAATAGCAGAGATTCAAAAACAAGGTGGCACGGCGGCTTTCATTGACGCTGAGCATGCACTTGATCCAAGCTATGCGCGCAAGCTTGGTGTTGATACTGATAATCTTTTAGTGAGTCAGCCAGACAATGGCGAGCAAGCACTTGAAATTGCCGAGACCTTGGTTCGTTCAAATGCTGTTGATCTTATAGTAGTAGACTCGGTTGCCGCGCTAGTGCCACAGGCAGAAATTGATGGCGATATGGGCGACAGTCACATGGGCTTGCAGGCTCGTCTGATGAGTCAGGCGCTTCGAAAACTCACAGGTATTATCAATAAGTCTCATGCAACAGTCATTTTCATCAATCAAATTCGTATGAAAATCGGTGTTATGTTTGGTAACCCAGAGACAACAACAGGTGGTAATGCGCTGAAGTTCTATGCGAGCGTTCGTATCGATATTCGACGAACCGGCCAGATCAAGGTTGGCGACGACATACTGGGCAACAGGACAAAGGTTAAGATAGTTAAAAACAAGATCGCCCCACCATTTAGAATCGCGGAATTTGACATCATGTATAACGAAGGCATCTCGGCGACTGGCGATATTCTTGATCTCGCCGTATTGCATGGTATTGTTGGTAAATCTGGTGCGTGGTTTGACTATAAAGACGAGAAGATTGGGCAAGGCAGAGATAAGACTAAAGAGTTCCTCAAAAGCAATCCAGAACTATTAGCTGAAATCGACAAGAAAGTTCGAGAAAAAGTGGCAACAGAGGACGTATAGTGGCCTCTGAGCTGGGTGGGCAGGTGATGCTATCTCTCGCTATTCGTTCAAGGAGAGAAGTGGAGTGGGCTATTGTGGTTCGCTCAGCCAGCTTATGAAAATAACAGCACTATCAAGCCAGCAAAAAGATCCAAACCGTATCAACGTGATGGTGGATGGTGCATATCGTTTTAGCCTAGATATATCGCAGGTCGTATCACTTGGTGTGAAAGTTGGTCGTGAGTACAGCGAAAAAGAACTTACCGAGATAGAGGGAGAAAGTCAGTTCGGCAAGTTGTACGCGCGTGCCTTAGAATACTGTCTAATACGCCCACATAGTGCACGTGAAGTACACGACTACCTGTGGCGTAAAACTCGAGCTACCAAGTACAAATCACGAAAAACAGGTGAGATTAAGGAGCGTGAAGGCTATGCTACTGAGTTGGTGGAAAGGGTGTTTAATAAACTTGTAGATAAGTCGTATGTCGATGACGAGTCTTTTGCGCGGTTTTGGGTGGAAAATCGTAACCAAACCAAAGGTACTAGCAGGCGCAAGCTTGAGGCCGAGTTGCGCGCAAAAGGCGTGTCGCAAGATATTATAGCGCAGCAGCTCGCGGACACCGATAGAACCGACGACAATGAACTCCAAAAGGTGATTGCGAGAAAAAGAAGCAGATATCAAGACGAACAAAAGCTGATGCACTACCTAGCTCGGCAAGGATTTAGCTACGATGATATTAAGCGGGCACTTAGCGACGATCAGCTTTAGCTGACTCTGGCTGAGGAGATGAGGCACCACGGAACGGATTGATGAACGGCTGTTTTTCTAGTTTGGCGTGTTGTTTATTGTCGGTTGATGCTGCTCGCACAATTATGGTCTCATCTGTGACATCGACAATTTGCTCGCGGTGAATGAGGAGCTCAGTTTCTGTAAAGCTTTGCAGAAATGGTCTTGTGACTTGCAGTTGTTCGATGCGAAACGTGTGGGTGCTCATGATTGATTGCAGTACCTTTCCCAGCTTAGTGCCCTGCTCGTCGATAACATGCATTCCTTCAAGTTTTGCATGCTTGGTATAGATATCTTTTGCGACAACAATGTCATCAAGCGTGATGATTTCGTCGCTTGAATCTACTATAAATCCAATATCACTCAATTCTCGGATATCTTCGATGCGTAGGAACGATGGGTGCGAATCGAGTTGCGCGCCAGATAGCTCGTAGGCAAGTATATGGAGAGTGCCAAGGTCTATAATAGCCGAATTCGTCTGCGCAATTTCTGCACCTGTCTGGAGGCTCATTACTGGCATGTCAAAAAGTTCTGAAGTGGCTAGTAGCATATGTCCAGTATATCGCACCTATTCAGAAAACGGATTTATCCGACCAGATGGTGGTGTCACGCGTATGTCTGGATCATTACTTTCGTGCAGTTGGTCGACTTTATCTCGTGTTGCTTGGTCAAAGCTTGTTGGGATTTCACTCTTAACTTCTGCATTGCTAGGGTCTGCCGCAGTAATGAAGGTCGAGTAAGCCAAGAAGATACTCACTCCGATGATAGTCGCGGCAACCACGATAAGGATAACGAAGTTATAACGTAAGAAAAATGTCTCTACGGGATTGATTGGCTTGCTCATTTCTTTGTAAACACCTGAATAGTTATGTTTGAAAGTCCGACTGCATTTGGACCAGATTCGTTTGTGCTGCCGTCGCTGGAAGGAGTGAGATTAAGGCTTCCGATCTGCATCTGAAGTAGGTTGCCCTCAATAAGCTGCAAGAACTTATAGAATGCGCTATATGACATGCCAGGTACTAGAGATACAGATACTGTGACAGGGCTAAGTCCTGCCGGCGTCGCACTTGTCGTCGCCGCCGGTGCAGTGCCGGTAGTCGCTGTAGCCGCGGGTGCTGGCGCCGTACTGGTGCCTGCGGCAGCCGAGTCTGTAAAAGTGAATCCGGTTACTTGAATGCCAGTTTGGTTGGCATAGTTGGTGATATCGTTGATGATTTGGTTTTGGTATGCATACGTGTTTGCTCCATCGGCTATGAGCTTACCCGACTTCTCAACAGTTTCAGATTGTTGCTTGAGTAAGTTGTTGACCAATTGGAGGTCGCTAAGGGTTTTTTGGTCGGATGTAGCTGTTGATACCGAAGATGACACCGTTTGTGCGTATCCGGTGATTGCTTTTTGGCCTAATACGATTAGACCTATTTGCAGGGCTAAGACTACGACTACTCCGCCGAGTAACAGTAGACGTAGTCTAGAAGCGGTGAGTTCTGAGAGTGAGAGGTTTATTTTACCCATTTGTTTCCTCTTTATCGGTTGTAAATATTGATTTATCGAAGGTAACGTTTAGGCTGATGAGTACAGGATAGGCGGTGGGTTGCGCTGATTCGCCGCCGTCAGTTGCTGGGGCATCGGCATTTTGTTCGGCGAGGCTCGATATAGTAATGTTTGAGGCGATTTTTGCTTTTTCAAATGATGTTTTGACTGCCAAGGCGTCGGCTTTTGTCTTTGCTTGTACCGACAGCGTGATGGGTGAACCTACTGTAGACGCACTCAGGTCGAGGGATTGAATCATGGTGCCATTTGGCAGTGCGCTTGCTATTTTGTTGAGTGCGGTAGTGTGCGAGAGTTCGCTGTCGAAGAGTGACTTTGCAATTTTGAGGTTACTCGTATAAGCTTTTGCCCGGTCCTCTGTTTCCTTATGCTGTGCTATCTTTTGCTTGTTTTCACTCGATGACGATACGCTCGATTGTTCGGTGGTTTTCATTAGAATAAAAGTGGTCGCGTACACAAACACAATCAGGCCCAGTGCAATAATCAGTCCTATGAGGTAGCGCAGGAGGAGATTATTGTGGCGGGAGGCATGAATCTGCTTTGCCGTTTCTGGAGGCAGTAGGTTGATCATTTCCAAACCTCTTCTCGCGTGAGACTTGCAAGTCCAGCAACGGTAATATATCGTGAGCGGAATTGCTTACCGGGTTGCTCGAGAGCACCGAAATCTATTCTTTGCCATGGGCTTGCAACGCGTGACGGCATAAGTAGGTCATTTGTGAAGTACTCACCGATACCTGGCATGTTGCTGCCACCGCCAACAATCAACAGCTGTTCAAGTTTTTTACCGCTTGAAATTCGTTCGTTGTAGTAGCGTATGACGCGTCGTGTTTCGGATGTAATTCGCTGCAGGCTCGGTTCAACCGCAGAAGTAATCTTTTTTTGTCGAGGCCCTGGGTTGAGTCCGTTGAGCACTTTGAGTTGGTGGGCATTCTCTAGCGCTACACCTAGTTTTTTGCCGATGTCGAGTGTAAAGGTGTTGCCGCCGACGGTGGTACCGCCAGTAACGCGAATTGACCCATCGAGTACCGCAATATCTGTATTCGCCGGTCCAATGTCGACAATGAGTGTCGGCAGGTCACCCTCTTCTGTAGTGCGAAGTAGTCTCGCTACAGAATTGATACTTGGTTCTACTACATTTGCAGTAAGTCCGGCTGACTCAATAGCAGACAGCACATTGTCGACCATAAGTTGAGGCACTGCGGACATGATGACAGTGAGTGTATCTTTGCTGCGATCGATAATTTCATAATCGACGTAAAGCAGGGAAATAGGGATAGGAACATACTGACTCACTTCGAGTTCAACAGCTTCTCGAAGATTTTTTTCTGCAGACTTGGGCACCGTGAACGCGCGTGAATAAGTGCGAGATGTGGGAAGGCTGATGACAACTTGTTCACTGGCTACATTGCCAATAATCTTGTCATTCAGAAGCGCACGAAGTTGCATTTCGAGGTAGCTATCGCCTTTGTCGAATACTTTTTTCATTTTAGCCGCATCCACGTCAATAGCGCCGTAGCCTTGTACGAGATGTTTTTCTGGATCGATTGCCATCACCTTGATTTCAGTTGTGTTGATGTCAAGTCCGATGAATGCTTTGTCTTTGTAGAAAAGTTTTTTCATGAGCCCACGCGTTAGTTTATCCCTACTATATCATGAAGCTTGTGCTTATGACTAGACTTTATCCCTGTATATTTTGAGAAATACTGGCGATTGGCCCCATGACGCTCGCGGCGATGAGGCCTACCATTGAGCCCATCATGACGATCATCACTGGCTCGATGATAGAACTGATACCATCGATTGCCACATCTACCTCTTCTTCGTAAAAATCCGCAACTTTGATAAGTACGACATCGGTCTGCCCTGTCTCTTCTCCTACTGAAAGCATCTGCGATAATATTGAAGGAAACAGAGATTCGTTGCCTTCGATGATCTTAGAGAGTTGATCGCCATTTTTAACACGATTTGCCGCATCGATAAGTGCCTCTTCGTACATAGTGTTACCAATAGCGCGACCAGTGACATTGATCGACTCGATGACAGATACGCCTGCTCCGACAAGTGATGAATAGGTGCGTGCAAAGCGTGCAACCGCCACCTTCTTAACAATACCGTTCACAGGGGGGATCTTTAGTATGAGCTTGTGGAACTTTCTCTTTCCACCGGGCGTACGGATGTACTTTAGTAGCAAGAATACGCCGCCACCAAGAGCCGGCAAGACAATCCAGTAATAGCCGAGTAATACATCGCTAATGCCGAGCATGATTCGTGTGAGCAGCGGTAGCTCCGCGTCCGGCCCGCCAAGGTCGGTAATGATAGTGCCGATTTGCGGTATCACAAAAAGCATCAAGCCAAAAAACGCGCCGATAGTGATGACTACGAGTACCATCGGGTACGACATGGCACTTTTGACCTTTTTACGTATAGTGGCATTTTTTTCCTGCTGTGTGGCTAATCGCTTGAGAATATCGTCGAGGATACCTGCTGTTTCGCCTGCTCGCACCATGTTGACGTATACGTCACTGAATGTATTCGGGTACTTGGCGAGTGAATCTCCGAAGCCGGATCCACTTTGAATGTTGGTAGTTACCTCGGTAAGGATTTTTTTGAATGCAGGGTTTTCGGCGTGTTCGGCGAGCGAATTGAGCGAGCGTAGTAGCGGCACGCCGGCACCAATCATGGCGCTGAGCTGCCTCGTAAAGATGACGATTTCATCTGACTTAACTTTTCCACCGCCGAGACTCAAGCTTAGGCCTGATTTTGTTTCTTTGATACTTACCGGACTCAAATTTTGTTTAATGAGCGTATGTGCTACGTCGTCGCGGGTTGCGGCTTCTATTTCGCCTGTGACAGTTTTGCTGGTATCTGCCGATGACGTTGCGGTATAGGTAAATTTTGTCATAGTTGTCTGTTTATTCCTTTGTTACTCTCAGTACTTCTTCCACGGTTGTTTCGCCGCGTAGTGCTTTGATAAGTCCATCTGTCTGCATGGTAATCATACCATCACCGATAGCCGCACCTTGAATATCGTTGCTGGTGGCATTGGCTGTAATCATCTTTTGGATCGGTACAGATATACCGAGTACTTCGTAAATACCAACTCGGCCTTTGTAGCCATCGTGTGCGCCATCATCGTTGTCTCTTGCATCGGCTTTCC
>LCPR01000006.1 GCA_001003725.1 Candidatus Saccharibacteria bacterium GW2011_GWC2_48_9 | reverse complement strand
AAGCGTCATCAACGAGACTGACAACTACCATATATCGGTAGGTATCGCTGAGTACGGAGATGAAAAGAAGATTCGTAGCGCCGTCGATACTATTGTCAAAACTATCAAGGCGAACAAAGAGCCACTCACTATCGAGCAGCTCCACGACAAGCTCAACTACGAGCACCCTAAACACGTCGAAGCACTAGCTAGCGTATCAAAACATCTTGCACACCTCAAAGATGTATGGGGTCTTACAAAGTGGCCGACAGTTAATCCGAAAAATATTCGCGATAAGATCTTTGTCATCTTGAGTGAAAACGGCAAGCCGCTTCATTTTAGCGAGATAGCTGAAGCTATCAAAGACAGCGATTTCAACCGAAAAGACGTCACCACCCAGGCAATTCACAACGAACTTATCAAAGATAAACGGTTCGTACTTATCGGTCGCGGCATTTATGCACTCGATAGCTGGGGCTACAGCAAGGGAACCGTTGCTGACACAATCTCTGGTGTATTAAAAGATGCTCGTGAGCCGCTTCATCGAGATGAAATCGTCCGCCGCGTACTCAAAAGTCGCCAAGTTAAAGAAACGACTATCTTACTTAACCTTCAAAGCAAACCACAGTTTAAGCGCGTCGCCAAAGCTACGTATTCGCTTGCAGAATAAACATATTCTCTAATTCTTGTGTCACGCAGCCAACTGGTTGCGTGATGTTTTGTAGAAAGATATGCTATTTTGACATCGAAATCAATCTGCTCAAGCTTGCAAAATTAACAGAGGTATGATATAGTGATGAACATATATTATGACGTTTTTCGTAGAGTTTTTCCAGCTCATCACTAGTCCGTACGTGTGGGTTCCCGTATGTGTAATACTGGGCGGCCTTGCACTATGGAACAATCGCAAGATCAAACAGATATTGACGCTCGAGAGCACGCTGCTTATTCTAGAAATCCCAAAAACCAACGACAAATCAGAGCTAGCGGCCGAGCAGTTATTTGCAAGCTTGCATGGTATTTTGCGTGACGCAGACGAGTTGAAGCGTACCAGCGGCATACAAGAGCATTTAAGTTTTGAGATTGCGTCTGTCGGCGGACAGATTCGCTTTTACGTATGGACACCAAAAACCCTACAGAGCTTTGTCGAAGGTCAAATATACTCACAGTATCCTACAGTGCAAATCCACGAAGCTGACGAAGATTATGTCGCACATGAGCGACACCATAGCGTCGTCCATACAGCAGAGATTGACCTGGCGGATAGTGAATTCTTGCCGCTCAAAACATTCCAAAGCTTTGAGGTTGATCCACTGGCGGGGATTACTGGTACTTTGGCGAAACTTGAAGACACGGGCGAAGAACTCTGGATACATCAGTGGATCAAAAAAGTCAAAGAGGGTGGGGGACTCAATATTCTCGGCGGCGGATTTGATATGAAATGGCTTGGCATGCTGTTTGAAGCACTCGTCAAACCGCCCGAGGCGAAAGAAGGCTCAGCTGCAAAAGAAGTATCGGAGCGAGATAAAACCCGCATCGCCGAGGCCGAGAAAAAGGCGACCAAACTTGGCTATCAGGTAAAGATTCGCTTAGCGTACCTCGGTGAAAGCAACGCAAACGCAAAATTACGCATGCAAGCGCTCGTCGGTACCTTTAAGCAGTTCAATAGCACAAACCTCAATGGGTTTAAGCAAACCAATGCGACATTTGAAAAAGATGCGCTCGGTGCATATCGCGGCCGTATTTTTATGGCGGGAGACGGTTTTATACTCAATATTGAGGAGGTGGCATCGGTGTTCCATCTGCCGCACACCAACGTCGAAACGCCAAATATCGTCTGGGCAAACACCAAAACAGCAGAACCTCCAGCAAAGTTACCACTTATCACTGGCAATGAAGCGATAGACGAAAACATTTCAGCATTCGGGCTAACAAACTTTCGCGGCATCAATCATCAGTTCGGCATGCTGCGCTACGACCGTTCACGTCACGTCTATATCATCGGGCAAACCGGTGCGGGTAAGTCTGGTTTGCTCGAATTATTTGCACTCAGCGATGTATATCACAACGCTGGCTACGCAATCATCGATCCGCACGGCGACTTCGCCATCAACAATATGAAGTTTATACCTGCCAATCGTATCAAAGACGTCGTGTACTTTAATCCAGCCGACACATCTCACCCAATCGGCTTCAATCCTCTTGAAGTGACAGACCCGAACATGAAGAGCAATATTAGTTCAGAAGTAATCGGTGTGCTTAAGCGTATGTTTGGAGAAAGTTGGGGGCCGCGTCTTGAGTATATCTTGCGCTATACTATCCTCGCGCTACTCGACCGACCAGAGACGACCATGCTCGACATTACACGCATGCTTACCGACAAAAAGTTCCGCAAAGAAACGCTCGACTACTGCACGGATACTGTTGTATTGCAGTTCTGGAAAGTAGAATTTGCGAGCTGGAATGATAAGTTCGTTTCAGAAGCAATCGCACCAGTCCTCAATAAGGTCGGTGCGTTTACCGCCAACCCGGTGATCCGAAATATTATTGGGCAACCAAAAAGTACATTTAATATACGCACCATGATGGACGAAGGTAAGATTCTCGTAGTTAACCTTTCAAAGGGTCTAATCGGCGAAGACAATGCTGGTATTTTGGGCGCATTCCTTGTCACGAAAATCCAACTTGCGGCCATGAGTCGCTCAGACATACCAAACGTTGAAGATCGTAGGCCATTCTACCTTTACGTAGACGAGTTCCAAAATTTTGCGACAGACTCTTTCGCGACTATCTTGTCTGAGGCGCGCAAGTACGGACTAAACCTAACAGTTGCCAATCAATATATCTCACAGATGAGTGATACTGTACGCGGTGCCGTGTTTGGCAACGTCGGTACAATGATAGGCTTTCGCGTATCGGCTGAGGACGCCCAGGTTCTCGCGCAACAATTTCAGCCACAATTTGAAGCAAGCGACTTGCTACAGATGCACAATAGGCACTTTATCGTTAATATGGTCATCCAGGGAGAAAAGTCTCCGGCATTTAGCGCGACCACCCTCAATCTACCGCCTCCTCTGGCAGATAACTCACATTATATTATCGAGCACTCACGCCTCCAGTTTAGCCGTCCTCGTGCCGAAGTAGAGCAGGAAATTAGCGACCTTATCAAGCCACCGGAACAACTCAAGAAGCCAACGCCAACAAAAGCACCAGAACCACCTCAAGCCCCGGCCGCGCAGAAGCCTCAAGAGACTAAGGCGCCAGTCGTATCTCAGCCACCACAAACCCCCACACCAACCCCGTTACCTGTCGCCACCACCACAAACGATGGGGTGCTAAAGATCAATCATCCCACAAAGGCAAAGCCCGTACATCACGAGGCGACAGCTGCGGCCAAAGATGAGGACACCGTAGAGCAACCTCAGGCTGCTACTGAAGCACCAGCTAGTGCGCAACCTACCGAGACGAGCGGAACGGACGAGCCAAAGAAGCGAAAGCGCAAACGTTCACGCAGGAAAAAACCGGCAGCGACCGTCGAAGCGAAATAGCGTAGTTTGCAGCAGGCTACTTACGAAGCCAGCGGAGAATCTTACGAGGAATTTTCTTCGGAACACTCGGTAAGAGAAGCGTAGAAGATGGTGGTTGCATCTCTTCGAGCAAACCAAGAAGTTCTGCTGGCTTGCCCACGGAGTGTCGTGCAGCTGTATCTCCGGAGCCAACCTTGATAGTGAGTGCGCTTGGGTCGTCTTGCAATACACGGAACATATCTTCATCGGTGTAATCATCGCCGGCACACAGCACAAAGTCTGCCTTGTAACGCTGCGTCAGCTCGCGTACAACGTTTGACTTTGCCACAAAGCTAGGTTTGACTTCGACGATATTACGACCCTCGTTGACTGTTACATCTTCACCAGCGAGCAGTTCAGTGAGTTCATGGTGAAGCTCCATGGCACGCTTATACGCGACATCCGGCTCTACATTGACATAATGCCATACCAGCGCGTGGTCTTTTTCTTCGATCTCTGAGCCATGCGTACGACTGACGTATTTATCCATCACAGCACGAATACGCTTTTTGTCTTTTTTAAATTCGCTTTCGACTTCATGCCACTTACGATCATAGCGCTTCCAGGCACCATGTTCGGCGGCGAGCACTACAGGTAGTCCTACAAACCAACTCGAAAGTGCGCGCCGTGTACGGCCACTCACAATGGCAACAGTAGTGTTGGGCTGGTCTGTTAGTGCTTTGAGCACGCGGCGAATGCGAAGTGTCGGGGCTGCGGCTAGTGGAGACGGTGTCTTTACGAAACTTCGTAACGTGCCGTCGTAGTCGAGGATAATCAGGCGCTTGGAGGCTGTACGGTAGCGCGTGACAAGTCGCTGCCTTTGTGTGAGGGACAATTGCTTGATAGAGCCTTGTTGCGTAGAGGTCACCTCAAGGTCGTACATAAATTCCTTGCCCCAATTCTGCACAGTAACAACAGATAGCCGCTTCTGCATGGCGGTGAGTCGTTGTTTTTGCTCGTGCATTGACATAGAAAGTGCTTCATGAATAGCCGAAACAACAGATTTGGCGTTGTTTGGATTGATACTAAGCGCCTCGGGCATTTCGTCGATAGCACCGGCCATCTCGCTGAGTATTAGTGCGCCACCCTTGCGACGTTTGCTTGCGACGTACTCTTTGGCAACCAAGTTCATACCGTCGCGTATAGGTGTTACTAGCATGATATCAGCATGCGCATAGAGCGCCACAATCTCGCTAAAAGGCCTATTTTGGAACTGATACGATATCGGAGCCCACTCAACCGTGCCATACGTACCATTGATACGACTCACGGTCATCTCAATCTCATTACGCAGCTCTTGGTACGCTTTTACACCCGTACGCGATGGTACTGCAATCATGAGAAGCTTTACCTTGCCAAGATACTCCGGGTACTCTTCGAGTAAAAGTCGAAATGCCTCAAGTCGCTCTGGAATACCTTTTGAGTAGTCAAGACGATCAACCGATAGAATAAGTTTCTGCTTGCCATATGACTCGTCAAGTTGTTTGAGCGCCGCTTTGGTTTCACGCGTGTCAAGTTGTGCACGAAATTTTGCATAGTCGATACCGATAGGGTAGGCAGAGGCCTTCACCATGCGACCTTCGTATTCCAGCGTACCGTTCGACGAAGGTATACCAAGCAAGCGCCGACAGCTATCGAGAAAGTGCTGTGCGTAGTCATACACATGAAATCCTATTACATCTGCGCCGAGAAGCCCAGCGAGCAGTTCTTTACGCTGCGGGAGCATGCGAAAAATCTCAAAGCTCGGAAAAGGAATGTGCAGGAAGAAGCCAATAGTAAGGCCTGGTGAACGCTCGCGTATGAGGCCCGGAAGCAAGAGGAAGTGATAATCCTGAATCCAAACGCGAGCATCGTGCGTAGACACTTCTGCTGCAGCGTCGGCAAATTTTCCGTTTACAACCTGGTATGCTTCCCAGTATTCGAGCGGATAGCTCGCAACATTTTGGAAATAGTGAAACAACGGCCACAGTGTGTCGTTGGCATACCCCTCGTAATACAACTCAACCTCTTTGGCAGTAAGAAATACCGGAAAACATCCTTGCTTCTTGAGCTCATCGATAATCTCTTGACGCTCGTCGTCAGACAACGTGTCGGCATCGATGCCTGGCCATCCAATCCAGATCTTATCGTCGGCCTCAAGCGAGCTCATAGCTGTTGCTAGTCCGCCGCTACTTGCCTCATATACTAGTTTGCCGTCTTTTCTTGCGACGCTGACAGGCAAACGATTGGAGATAATTACAGTGGAAAATTTGCTCATCGGTAGTATCCAGTATACAGCATATTTACGTCATGGCTGAATATCAAAGCTCATTAGGGTATGCAAGCTCTAATTATGTAATCAATTTCACAACGCTATACGCTAGACACCACTTACTGCAAGAGTACAATCAATTGATATAAGACAAGTTGATGGAGGTCATGCCGTGTCACAAGAACGTACCAGCAAGAGTACAGAGCGCAGAGAAGAAGAAGCAATAGCCGAAGTAACGCCGGAGCAGCAGCGAGCACTCGGCGAACAGGCTGCAAGAAGTACAGAGCTCGTGGACGATATTGACAGTATTCTTGATGAAGTCGATGAGGTACTCGAAGCAAACGCTGAAGAGTTCATAACAGGCTTCCGCCAAAAGGGCGGGCAATAATTTTCGGGAGATTCTACCATGCCAGAGATCCAGCCTCGTGTTGTCGCCTCAGAGATGGAGTGGCAAATCACTGCCACATTGAAAGACTCACCACCGAGTCAATTGCAACTTGAATCCGCGCCTCAATTTTTTGATAATTCGCTTCACCCAGATATCGTACGCTCCGGTGAGATGCTTAGTAATGGAGCACGGTACTATCAAGACGTGGGGTCGCACTTAGAGTACGCAACCCCAGAAGACACCAGGTTTGAAGAAGGTGTTGTCACGAACGAGCTAGCTAGTGAACTGTTTGTTATCGATAGTCTAGCGAGGCATATTAAATCAACTGAAAAAATTCAAAAAATATTCCTCTCCAAACGTGTGATAGACGAGTCCAACACAGCGTGGGGTTACCATATGAACCTATCGGCAGATAGACGCAGCATACCCAGGGTGAGCGACGAGTACCTCCATCTTTATGGCCTGCATCTCGCTACCAGTCAAGCTATGCTTGGGTCTGGCATGATTCAGCAAGAGGGTGGCGGTAGCGCACGGTATCATTTTGGTCAAAAAATATCGTGCATAGCAGCAGATTTCAACAGCAACACAACAGGTAGCAGTATACGGCCGCTTATTAACATGCGAGACGAGCCTCATACCAACGACGAAACAATGCGACGACTACATGTCATCAGTGCGGATCCACATATCTCGCCCTGGGCGACACGTATGGCATTCGGCACATCGTCGCTCGTCCTACGGGCTATTGAACAAGGCTACGGCAATGACCTACGGATGGACCAGGGTGGCCACAAAGATAACACGGCCCTCAGCTGGCTCGCCCGTATGAATGCATCTGACATCAGCATGCGACTCAAAGCAGACTATACAAATGGCGGTCGTTATACCGCGCTAGAAGCGCAACGTAAAATTATAGAGATAGTTGAACGTGCCGATACGACCGACGAGGAGACACGTGTGCTTGAGGAGTGGAAGCGTGCAGTTGCCGATATGGAGCAAGACCTCATGCTTCTGCAGGATCGAAGTGATGCCATTGCAAAGCTAGCGCTCCTACAGGCAGCTATGACACGATACAACACGAGAGATTTATCGCACGTAAAATTGCGAGGAATTGATGAGACATATGGTCAAATCGCGATCATTAACAGAGATGATGTGCAGGATATTAACGATGAAACCGCTATTGATATCCATGCACGCTCAATTCCCCATAGACTACGCACCTCTCTGTTTCGCCATGCAATGCCGCAAAGTACCGCCGTCAAGGAGAGGGTACTAAACCCTCCAGGCACAACACGTGCAATCGTACGTGCGCATCATATCCGGCATGGAGCCACTGTAGACTGGAAGAGAGCGGTTTATCCAGGTTTGCAGCCCATTGTCATGCACCCACTAGACAACACCATACCATCAGCAAAAGAAACACCTGAATCTACTTAAGTATTTTATTTGCTATACTAGTGACATGCAAGACACATATCCTAACATTGAAACAGGCCTAGGGCAGGGGACAATACCGGATATTGACTTAAGCTCACTCACACCAATTCTTTCGGCAAGTTTAGTGGTCACTCTTGTGCTGACAGTTCTCTTGGTCGTTTATGCTATCTACAGCACGGCTAGGCGCCGAAAAGTTGAACGTGCAACAATAAATATGCAAAAAGATATTCGCATCATACGCGAACTCATGGAAAAGCAAGGGAGTAATGCACTTCAAGCCATCCCACCTACCCCATCTTTACACAATAAGTCTACGGACACCCTGGCCGTGACTTCACTATCCGACGATACAAGTAAGCAAATTAGCTAGTACACAAATACGAACAAAAATAGAACTTATTCAGTCATCTTACATAAGAGTGTATAACCGTGCTTATATAATACGTACACAAACAATGAATGTACACCTGGATACATATACATAACAATCGATACACATTACAGCGCAAGACGAGAGCGGCGACGGCACAGAATGTCGCAGGGCAGTAGTACGATTTAAATAGACCATAGCATGGTTGGATGTGCGAAAAACTTAGTATGCATAAGGGTATATGTATTCACAAACGTGATATATATTTAATGTCGCACAATATATCTTTTACGACATATAATACATATTCTTAATATGATTATGTATACGTCCTATATACGAGATATATTTGTCGTACCATACATCAATAGGGTTGGCCCCTCTGTTAAACATGCTTTTGCAAAGATGCGTATCAAGTTTGTTCTGTTGCGCGTTTGCATGTTGTATATGCAGCACTACATGTACACTTATAAGTCATCTCGCATGTATACACATGTGTGTATACGCATCTATGCAACAACGTTTGACATTTTACACGTTATTTGACATAGTATAGTTTTTCCACAATAGTATGTTTTTTATCGGAAAATACATATTGCTATAATCCTGAGACTACAAATATTTTGATGCGGTTGCCTCTTGCTCGCTCCTCACCAACCCCCTACTCTACTGGCTACACTTATCATACATTTGACTTTTGAATAATAAAGTTTTATTAATATTTTTTCCATATTATAGAACAAAATACGAACATATTTCAATAGAGAAGAGTACACTGTCACTCTACCCTTCTCTATACCGACGAATCCAGAGACAGCTCCCCTATTAGTCTCGGTAAAACACTTTACCTTTTACGCGTAGGTCGACGTAGCGCGGCGAAACCTGCTGGGCATCAAAGTACATAACCACTCGCGACATGTCCTCCACCTGCTCCCCTACAGATCTATCAATAGACATAATCACAGGATACGAGCGACCCTCGAGACTTAGCTCAACCTGGCGTGAAGTGCCGGTTGGTATAGACACCTGCGTTACGTTAAGGCCTGCACGCGAGGTCAGCGCCACAGCTTGCCCCACAAACGCCAAGAACCTCTCGCTAGCAATAGCTGCGCCCGCAGTATAGTTAACCCCGCTATTGTCAACTATCTTAACCGGTGGGGCATCATATACACTTTCTGTAAACGAAACACCATTCTCATCGACAAAATACTGCATATTATCTACCTGCCAGCTTACGACAGGGCGGCGTAGCGTTACATCGAAGCCCGAACTCACCAGTCCGGTCGCGCCTGCTGGCTCAATCCGCGCAACTTCTGGTAGCTTTGAGGTTACATATCGGTTAAGCCGCTCTGGATCCATGTTAAAACGAAGGCGCTCAAGAGGATTTTGCGACAAATATTCCTGCAGTGTATCTTGGTATTTCTTACCGTCACTCACACGAGGCGCGTCACCAAAGTTAACCGTAACGCTCGCCGTAAACTGCTGCAAGAATACCCCCAGCAACAGGATAACTATGAGGAGCGTACTCAAGGTAAAGGAAAGTTTTTTGCGCATGCGTGTCAGATGATGTACTTTTTCTCGCGGAGTTGCCGTGTTTAAGGCATGCGGGTCGCCACTTCTCAGTGTATGGCTCGTACTTCCCGGTAATGTTCGACCACGGCGATATACCGTAGCCTGACGATCACGCTCTTGTGATCGTAGCTGCTGCTCGCTCGTGTCAAGTGCGCGACGACGCGGCGGGTGCGAACTCGGTGAGGATTTACGTGAAAAAAGTGCCATAATACTTATGCATATTGTAGCAGATTATGCACTACTTGCGCGCAACAGAATAGATGATATCGGCCATATCGCTCGCAGCATGCGGCGTAGCAAGCTTGGCAATACTAGCGCCAAGTTCATTACGCCTCTTTGGTGACGCAAGCAACGTCAAAATAGCATCGACATACGACGTATCAGCTTCGTCGTCAAAGCGCGTCTCATCAAGACAGACGACAGCTCCAGCTGCTGCGTACGTAGCAGCGTGCTTTACCTGCCACGTGAGACGGCTACTTGGCACCAAGATAGTTGGCTTGCGTAGCGCCGCGAGTTCAAGTAACGCGGTTGCGCCTGCGCGCGATACGACAATATCACTTGCACCCAAGATATCAGCTACGCCATTCGAGACAAATTCTTTGAGCACGAATGCAGAATCTTGTGGAACCTGCGAAACAAGCTGAGAATACTGCTGCTTGCCGGAGATCAAGAGCAAGCTAGCACTCGTGAGAATCTGATTACTACTGCGCACTGTCGCATCGTTGAGTACCTTTGATCCCAAACCTCCTCCTATAACGCTTACGAGCGGCCTATCCGGATCACACCCTAACTCTTTCTTAACAGCTGCGCGCTCTTTGTCTGACAAAACCCGAAACGATGCGTCGATCGGTATACCTACATAGTGCGATTTTTCCATTGGATATGGGTAATTTTCAAGTGGCGCCCCGGTAGCTATGGCGGTAGCTTTTTTTGCTAGCATACGGTTCGTAAGACCCGGATAAACATCGCTATCATGGATAACTAGCGGTATTCTAAGTAACCAGGCAGCCCAACCTACCGGCAAACAGACAAAGCCGCCCTTAGTAAATACAACGTCCGGACGCCACAATAGCAATCGTGTAAATGCCTGAAAAAAACCGGCTATGACGAGGAAAAGGTCGCGAATATTGAGCAGCACTATAGATGGGATAAGTAGGTGTTGGATTAGAGAAAGATGATGATAGCGACGAAACTTTCCAGACAATAACGACTCCATTTGCACATCACTTCCATGCGCATTCAATATCTCCGCAGCTTGTGAAGAAAATCCTTTGTCGCACCAAAAACGTGCTTCGAGAGACGCGTCACGCTGTTTTAATTCAGCGAGTACTGCGACGACTGGCGTAACGTGGCCGCCCGACCCCCCGCCTACCGCGAGTATTTTCATATTTCTCCTCTCGTTTGATACCATGAACAGTATAACGCGAAATTTGGAAAACTACACCAAGTGCGGCCGCAATAAACAGCATGCTCGTGCCGCCGAAGCTGAGAAATGGCAACGTAATACCGGTGAGTGGCATAAGTCCAGTCATGGCAGCGACATTGATAATAACATGCGAAGCTATCCAGCCGAATACCCCCGCAACAATGAGCTGATGCTCGGGCTTTTCTAATAGGTCCACTAAGTGCAATATCCGCATGAGCAGCAAGTAGAATATCGCCAGAATAAACACCAGGCCAACAAATCCAAATGTCTCTCCAAGGATAGCAAATACTGAGTCGTTGATAGCTTCTGGCAGATAGCCCGCCGCCTGCACACTGTTACCTATGCCCACCCCCTCAAATCCGCCGCTCCCTATGGCTATTTTGGCTTGTGCAATGTGATAGCCAGATGCATCGTCCACGGAAGCCTCATCGCCCTTAAGGAATGTTGTGACGCGATCAATTCGATGAGGCGCAGTGATGATCATCAGCAACCCGCCTACCAATAACAACGCGAGAAGAACGGCACCAATTTTCTTATCCACACCCGACACCACCAGCATACTGGTCGCAATTGCAAACAAAGCAATGCCTGTTCCAAGATCTTTCTGCAGCACAATGACAAACACAGCACATATCGCCATCAATACCATCACGGGTATAATCGTTTTGTCCCTACTGTTTATCAATCCGGCTTTCATCCGCTTGGCTAGAAATACAGCCAGAAATAACAGTACACCAAACTTGAGCAACTCCGACGGCTGGAAGGTACCGAGCCCTGGCACGATAAACCATCGACAAGCACCGAGCGCACACTGCGCAACCGAGTCCACTTTTAGCATTTGGTCACCGAGTATAAATAGCAGGAGACTCGCGCCAAGCCCTATATACAGTAGCGGTTTCGCGAATCGTTTTAGTTGCTCTATGCGCACGAAAAAAGCAAAAAATATAAACGACCCTATTGCCATGATTACACTCGCACCTTGCTTAATGACGAAATGCATTTCGGAAAGATCACTGCCGAATGACTCGTTCAGAACGTTTGCTCGCTGTGGACCGATAGCAAAAATAATTATCAATCCTATGAGCACCAGAATCGTTGTATACATCATGATCTTATAATCAGGATTGTGGCGACGAACAAGTGTTCGCGTCGTATTGCGAACCTGGCGCAGCGAATCACGCACTCTAAATATGCCCTCCAGCAATTGCCAAGTACACTCCTATAAGCGCGGCGACAGCACCGATCACCCAGAAGCGCATGGTCACCTTTGTTTCAGGCCAACCCGCAGCCTCAAGGTGATGATGAATTGGAGCAGAAGTAAAAATCTTACGGTGAAAGAGACGCTTACTGGTAATTTGCAGCAAGCTTGAACCTGCCTCAATCACAAATATAATCCCGATGATTGGCAGTAAAAATAACGTATTTGTAAACATTGCTACTACACCCAGCGCCACGCCAAAAGCGAAACTCCCAACGTCACCCATAAAGAATCTCGCCGGATAGATATTGAACCACAAATAGCTTAGCAGCGCTCCAACAACTGTGAAGCAGAATCCCGCCAGATAAAACTGACCTTGCAAAAGTGCGATCACACCAAACGCCGTAAAGCTTATGGCAAGCAATCCACCAGCAAGTCCGTCTAGCCCATCACTAATGTTCACCGCGTTGCCCGTCGCCACTACGGCGAACGCAAAGAGCGCAACCATCATCCAGCCAATGTCGAGTGGTCCGGCAAACGGAATGTGCACACTAGTATAGCCGAGTTTTGCAAAAAAGTACCAGCCCAGAGCCAGACCAAGACCAGTGATCATCATGAACTTCAGTTCAGTTCGCAGCCCCGCTACGCCCGAACCATCACCTTTTAGGTTAATAATATCATCAAGCAATCCTACTAGTGCGCCGCCTATTAGACCAGCGAGCGGCAACCACGTTTGACCGCTATCGAGATTAAACAATGTCACAGTGGCGATTGCGATCACACCAATAGCCCCTGCCATGGTCGGAATATTACGCTTGAACTTCTCTTTGTGCAGTTTAGCGAATATGAGTAACTTCTCTCCAGTCGTGCTGGTTTGCCGCTGTTTTTTCCAGAATTTATAGCGGTACGCCAGATATGTGTATATCGGGGTGAGCATCATTGCGAGCACAAACGCCGCTACGCTCAGTATAAAAACGCTCGTCATCTCATTCGTCAAATCTGTCAAAGTGATAGAATTATTCATAATTATGCCCTTGGTTGTAGTTGATAATATCCTAATAGCCAGTTTGAAAGGTCTGTGAATATCGGCATTGCATGTTTGTTGCCTTCGAGATTCATATTTTCACCAGACACTTGCACCATTATAACGTATTTAGACTGACTATCATCGCCACCGAAACCTAAGTAAGTGCCGACAGTTTGCGTACTGATATACTCACCATCCTGAAGGGTTTGAGACGTACCTGTTTTGCCACCTACGTAGTAACCAGGCAAATCAGTACTTGTGTAGCCAGTGCGCGCCTGGTGAATCATCTCTTTGGCCTGGGCAGATGCTTCGGCACTAATGACGCCCTTCTTTTCTTTTGCGTGCTGCTCTCGTACCAGCTGACTGCCGTCCATATGGCCAGCGACGACTGTTGGAGAGTAGTACGTTCCGCCGTTGACAATAGCCGAGAAGCCGGCCGCCACCTGCATCATCGTCACATCAAGACCTTGTCCGAATGCCATATTCGAATATCGTACTGCGTTTCCTTGTACATCATCGGGCGAGATTAGTATGCCAGGTTGTTCGTTGGCGATCTGCACCCCGGTACGTTCACCTAGCCCTAGTCGATTGTGAAAATAATCATACATAGTATCACGCGCACCACGAGTGATCTCCTTGCCATCGCCCAATCGCTGCGCAATTGTCACCATACCCGTATTTAAAGAGTTATCAAGTGCAGTTTGCATAGTGACAGTGCCCGTCACCCCCTTAAGTGCGTTTGTGATGGTGCGATCGTTCACCTGTATGCTGTCGGTATTGTAAAAAGTCGAATCGGGCTCAATAGCATTTCTATCGAGACCAGCTGCTATCGTAAACGTCTTAAGGACAGACCCTGGTTCGTACGGCTCGGTTGTCGCAACGTTCCGAAATACTTTTTCATCCGTAACCGTCGTGAAATCGCTTGGATTGTACGTCGGAAAATCCGCCAGAGCCAACACATCCCCATTGTTAGGATCCATCACTAGTACGCTACCGTGCGTAGCGCCGGAGCGTTGCAGACCTGCAAGCAATGTCTCCTGTGCTTTCGCCTGAATATTGCGATCGATAGTGAGCACGACACTGTCTCCGTCGACAGGTTCCTCGCGAATATTATCCTTGCCGATAGAAAGTGGTACATTTGCCACATCTGTGACAGATTTGAGTAGTCCATCTTTGCCGGTTAGACGGTCGTTAAGCTCTTGCTCTACGCCGTATTGGCCTTTGCCTTCATAGTTGACGAATCCCAGAGTTTGCGCAGCCATCTCACCTTCTGGGTACACACGCTGCGAAACTCTCTGGAACCCTATTCCTTTGAGTTTCTTTTCTTTGATCAACTCTGCCTGTCGCAAAGTGACGTTTTTAGCTAGTACCTTATACTGCGAACTTTTGTCGGTGATTTTCGACAGCACATCTTCGACAACAAGATTGCCACCTGCGACGCTTCGCACTGCTTCATCGACTTTCTTTGGCTCATCCACCACTGTCGGATCCGCAAACAAAGTGTACACTTGCTGGTTCATTACAAGCGGCACCGGGTTGTCGCCATCCATCGCATAGATCATGCCTCGATTCGCCGGAATTTCCAGTCGCTTCACCTGTTCATCGGTTGCAAGGGCTACATAATACTCATGCTGGATAATCTGCAGATAAAAAAGCCTAAATACTATTAAGACCATCGCTCCGGTAAGAAGGATGGCTAATAGTTGTGATCTGGTGATATGGCGAGGAATCGAAAACATACAGTATTACTATTATCGCACGTATTGAGTACTTTGTGGCTGAGTCATTGCCTTTGCTACGTCGCTATTGCGTACGGTTTCAAGCGCGCTCAAACGAGCATTCTCTACTTCGAGGTCAGCTTTTTTTGTAGCAAGTTCATTGATTTTTTGATCGATTTCGCTGGCCTGATAATCGTAGGCTGCGGAGCCAGATGCCTGCGTAAGATAGATAAGTCCGAGTACGAGTATCATGAGCGCCACGATAATCGTGTGCATCACGGGCCCCAATTTGACTGGAGAAACAAACCGTGTGGTGTTTTGATTGCGCCCCCAGCTTTGTTGACGCCGGCCAGCGTACTGCGCGGTACGAGTATAAGACATTATTATTGTTCTCTTTTTGTGTTAGTTTTTGTGTTTGGTAGATACCCGCGCTATTTTTGCGCGGGTATCCAAATGTGACTATTTGACTTTTACAGCTACTTCTTGTGAAACTGAGTTAGTCTTTTGTACTTTGATGTGGATTGGCATTATGCTTCTCCCTTTCTTTTGTTTATTTTTTCACTGCGCCACGAAGTTTAGCACTTCGCGATCGCGGATTGTGAACATCGTAAGTTGCACCATCGAGGGGTTTTTTGTTGAGTAAAAACAGCTCAGCTTCGAAGCCGGCGTCTGCTTGCTCTTTAAAGAACCGTTTAACAGGTCTATCCTCGAGACTATGGAAGCTTATCACCCCTACTCGACCGTTCTGGTGTAAAAGGCGTGGTAGGAGTGGTAAAATAGCTTCCACTTGCGCGAGTTCTTGATTAACCTCGATTCGCAGTGCTTGAAAGGTACGTGTGGCCGGATGGACGCGTTGCCATTTGCCACGGTGAAGGTGCGCGATCATATCAGCGAGTTGTTTCGTAGATGAGAATGGACGTTGTTCTACTATCCCAGTAGCGATTCTTCTTGCGAAGCCGCGCTTTTCTTCCCCATACTTCATGATGATATTCATCAGAGTTTCTTGTGAATAGGTATTCACAATCGTCTCTGCGCTCGTAGCTTGACTACGATCCATCCTCATGTCGAGTGGGCCCGGTTTAGTAAAAGAAAATCCTCTCGTCGCCTGATCGAGTTGTGGTGATGACACTCCCAAGTCCACAACTACTATGTCAAACTGCTTCTGTTCGGCGATAAGTTCATGAGCTGCGCTCACGAAATCGGTCTGTAACAACCGTATACCGCGCTCGGCAAATCGCTGGAGGTGTGCAATTGCATACTCGTCGCGATCAACCAATACAGAATCAGTAAAGTTGTCCGTCTGCTCTAAAAAAGCTTCCGCATGTCCACCGTAACCTGCCGTAAGGTCGAGATAGCTCTCTCCCCTCTTGGGCTGCAGTATATCAAGCGTTGCATCGAGCAATACGGGAACATGTAGCTCGTACTCTTTTGGAGCACGAGACTGTGGTGGAACGTGTTCTTTTATACTCATCTCTACCAGTATAACCGATAGAGACTCGAGATCACCAAACTGACAACGTGGTTTTGTTGTTTGTTTTTGTTGTGGTGTGTTTGTTTTTCATTAGTCGATGACACTCATGATATGTTGACGTGCAACAGTTAAGCGAGTGTCAATTGTGAGAGACTTATGTGTGAGGTGGAGTTTTTTGGGAGGTGTGTTTTTTGGGAAAGGTACGCCGAATCGATTTTACGTGATTTCGGAAGGATCACACCACGCTGCCAGATTGGCAGATCTCGAGAGTTTTTCTGATACATCAAATTGTTAAGGTACGAGTTATCTGGCGCCTAATCAGCTGCTTCGATACGCCAATACAGACCAGATCGTGTCGCCACGATGTCTCGATCTATACCTGCATAGTCGCGCAGATGTTGCTCTAATGTGACCCGACCCTGCTTTTGGTCAAGTTCATCGGTAGTTTTGCCTCTACGGAATTTTACGTTGAGGTCTGCGACCTGTTCGTCGAGAATGCTACCTTTGAGCGCCTGTTCTACTTCCCTATCCCAAATATCCTGTGGATATAGGTGTAAGTAGTTCTTAAACCCTCGGGTGATGACAACTCCGCTAGCAAATTCTGCTCGTAGCTCCGCTGGGATGGTAAGTCTATGCTTGTCGTCCAGCTTTCGCTCGAAATAATCTACCGTTGCCACTCAGTTTCCTTTTTGGGATTAAGAGTTGATTGTTGTGGTTTGTTAGTGGGCTTGTTTGTTTTTGTCGTTCGTTACGTTTGCCACTGAACTCATCATACTACCCACTTCTACCCACTGCAACCCCCAATTTTGACATTTATTCTGTATACATGTCTAATTATCCACAGATATGTGGATAAGTTTGTATCGTAACAGAGAAAGACCCTCGCGCTACTGCAAGGGTCTTGTCACAAAAAATACCACGATATCGGTACTACTATCGTCCGAAAATTGCTGCCGAGATAGCGTAGTCGTACTGCGTTGTTACTTGTAGTAGTATCCAAGTAATAAGGATGAACATGTTGATGAGTAGCGACACAATCAATACTGCATTGCGCATGTCTTCACCAATCGTCATCTCAACGATTCGCTCTTCAGCCTCTGCGAGCAGCACCTTATCTTTCGCAAGCTGCTTCTCGTCTTTGACAAGGCGCGCTTCAAGTGTGTTTTTATTAGTTGCTTTAGTGGTTGTTTTGGTTGTTGCTTTTTTGGTTGTGGTTTTTGTTTTCTGTGTCATGATACTATTCACATTATCATACTGGTTATGTTTTGTCAATAGCTTACAGCGACAACAACTAGCAGCAATACCATAACAAGAAACGCGTCGCGTTGTACTGCGCGGGCTACTCCAACCTAAAAACACACCCCCCGACTAAAGCAGCGCGATAACGTCCGCCAGATTCGTGCAGTGCGTCACATTAGAAGGCACCTCGCCCAACTGGGCTGGCAATGCGCGACTACGATCAAGCACCTGAAAGCCAAGGGATGGCTCGGATGGGAAGCTATCAAAGCTAGCGGCCTTGTCATCAATCAAGATGACGCGCCGCGCAACACCACCGCCAAACTCATGAGGAAGATGGAACAATCCCCCCTCATCTTGCCAGCGCGATATCAAGCGCCCTTTATGCTTACTCGTAGTGACAATGCGCGGCACATGATTAAAACCAGCCGCGGTGAGCTTAATATGCTGCCACAATGGATTGCCGTAGGTTAAGATGCCGTACAGATATCCCCGCTCCTCGAGTAATGCAAGTAATTCAGCTGCACCCGGCAGTAGCATATTTAACGAGCGAGAGTCGTGCGTAAACTGCTTCTGAAGCTTTTCCCACTCACCCGTTGCCCCGTGTGCTGCCAAGTGGTCTCTGACATAATTCGCGATATCGAAAGAGTCTCCCTTTGCGCCCACATCGGCATTAATTTTCTTGACTTGCTCAAGAGGGAGATGTATATATTGGTTTGTCACCTCCATAAACACCTCTAGGAGCTTATCACTATCGGCAAGTGTGCGGTCGAAATCTACTATGTAGAGAGTGTCAATCTGGCTTGCGTGCTCTGCTGTGTTCATATAGTTTGATTATAGCATCTGCGACAGTGCGAGTGTTATGGCGAATAAGTGAGCGGGTCACCGGCAGCGAATCACCTCGATGTCCTGCTGCCATAGCACTCAAAAAATCTCCACCTACCGCCTCATACGCTGCCGCACGTAGAACCTCGCGGTCTACAGCTGTGACGCGCGCACCTTCTGTTGCTTCATAGCGTCGCGCCAGCTCCTCGGACGGAGTTTGCTGGTTGTATAGCACATAGTCTAGCGCAGGTTCACCGATAAATCGTTCGATCTCTGCGGCATGGTCGCTCACCGTAAAGCCGTCTGTTTGACCTTTTTTTGTCACAAGATTTGCCACATATACCACTGGTGCTTGCGTGCGCATCAACGCATCACCGATACCTTCTATCACCAACAGTGCGCCTAGCGAAGTATATAAATCTCCTGGCGCAATCACCACCATGTCTGCCTCCTCGATAGCCCTGAGAGCCATTGGATTCGCTGCTGCACTGGGGGTCAGAGACAGTGTTGCTGTGCGCGGATCGTGCCCAAACGCATCGGCGTCGATGATGCGCTCGCCGTGCAACGTCACGCTCGCCGCCTCCCACTCCATCTTTAAGCGAACATTATCAAGAGTCGCTGGGATTACAACACCATGAACACGAAGAATGTCCGAAGCTGTTTCTATTGCTTCTGTGAAGTTACCTGTTGTTTTTTCGAGTGCTGTAAGTAGTAGATTACCGAAGGAGTGGCCGCTAAATGTCCCTTCCTCAAAACGGTAGTTAAAAAGATCTCGCACTTTCGGTGAGTCGCTGAGCGCGACAAGACACTGACGCACATCGCCTGGTGGCAACACGCCGAGCTCATCACGCAACACCCCGGTGCTGCCGCCATCATCTGCCATGCTCACGATAGCTGCGAGCTGCGACGTGTGGCTCTTGAGTGCAGACAGTAGCGTAAAACTTCCCGTACCTCCACCTATCACAGCAATGCGCGTTTCAGTCCTGGCGAAAGGGTCATTCACCACGCCTATACCTTTCGCAGTTTCTTTATCACTTTGCCATACCACACTGCACTTGGGCGCAAAGTACGCTCCATAGTTCGATAATCAACTGCAGCCAACCCAAAACGTGGCCAACGACCACTATCAAGCTCAATGTTATCGAGTAAACTCCAGTGCAAATAGCCAACCACATCGACACCCTCTTCCATAGAGGCCATGATAGCCTTAATAGTTGACTCGATCCACGCTTTTCGCAGCTCATCTTGATCGTCTGCTACGCCGTTCTCAGTGATCATGACCGGCAGACCATACTTGTCATGCAAGCGCACCAACGTCTGCTCAAGATGTTCCGGGGTAAGATCCCAGCCCATGTCGTTCTGCCCCGTGGTCTCCGGATTGTGAATACGATAGCCGTACACCCGCCAACTACGATAGTAATTTACACCTAGAAAATCGCATTGTTTGCGGACACGCTTCAAAAAATAATCATCACTCACGTACTGCAATATATTTGCCGTCACATGGCTCAGCCATGCATCGTCGCCCGCATAGTAGTACGCGTTATGATACGCAACAGAGACTTTCGTACGCGGCTTGAGTTGATGGATCAGTTTAGCAGATTGATTGTGTGCGGAAATAAGATTGTTGAGCACCTGATACGCCTGCCATTTACTTCGTACGTTCGGCGGCCAAGTACCCTCGCCATAGCTCAAACTGGCGTAAATATTTGGCTCGTTGATAGTAATGACATAGCGCACGTTTGTGCTCAACTCTTCCATCACTTTTTCAACGTACTTCAAAAAATACCTTATGTTGCCGCGTTTTGCAAACCCACCTTTTTCCATAAACCACACCGGCAACGTAAAATGAAATAACGTCATAACAGGCTCGATGCCCCTGCGGTGCAGCTGATCAATGTAGTGCTTGTAGTGCGCGATCTCTTCGGCGTTCCACATCCCCTCTTCTGGTTCAATGCGAGACCACTCAATACTAAAGCGAAACGCGTTCATATTGAGCGTTGTAAGCAAATCAAAGTCCTGTTCATAGCGATAATAGTGATCGACTGCGCGCGCCGAAATGTAATTCGCCGGATTTGTCGCGAGTTTTTTATTGCGCTCCCAAGATGGCAGGTCGTCGTGCTGATATGAAGCCTGCGCGGCAAGCGACTTAGCGTTCTCGAGCTCCCATACTGTCCAGTTGTTATGAGTGCCCCCTTCTACCTGGTGTGCAGAAGTGCCCGCCCCCCAGAGAAAGTGTTTCGAAAATGTCGCTTTATTTTTTGACATACTCACTATTATATCACTAGTCCCAAAACTTATACGCCAGCAGACAACTCCAGACTGGTGTATGATATATATATGCTTACCCTCTTGCTGCACACCTTGTGGCGACTTCTCATTCTTGGTATCGGCGGCACCATCATATGGCTGATGGTGTTTGAACTGGTACCCTACGTCAATCAGCGTGTACCGATATTCTTCATTGTATTACTTGGCTACTGCGCAGTGGCATACGGGATGATACCCTCGTTGTTCAGACTCTACCACGTTATCGTCAAGCATGACCACATACCGCTCTATGTGACTACCAGTGATGGCTGGGCATCCGATCCGGTCAATCTTGCACTTATAGTAAAAGACAAAAACCATCTACTAAAGGTTATGAAAAAAGCAGGCTGGTATGAGGCGGACCCGCTGACGTTAAAAAACGCTATTCGTGAAGTCTGGTCGATACTATTTAATACGAGCTATCCCGAAGCGCCTGTGAGCAACCTATACCTCTTCAACCGGCCGCATGAGCTTGCATTTCAGATTCCTACTAACGACCAACTAAGCGCACGTACACGCCATCATGTTCGTTTTTGGCGGCTCGAAGCACCTGTCGACGATCGCAAGGATCACAATCATTTTGACTTTTGGAGTGAGAAGTTATTTAAGTGGCTTCACCTCGAAAAAGAGATATGGATTGGCGCCTGTACCGAAGAATTTCGCGCAATCGATTTTCAATGGCGTACAGGTAGATTTACGCATGCAGGTAGCCACGAATCCGATAAAGAACGTGACTTCGTCATCCAAACTCTCACGGATACTCGGAAAGTGCGCTCAGTGCACACAAGCGACCCCGGCGAAGAGCTCCGCTTTCGCGGGCAACAGTTTCGTACGTTTTACATCAGTGATAGTTCGCTGAAAATTGCTGAACTCAAATAAATTATATCGCTCTACAGCACAACGTCTTCGCCGAAATGTTTTTGCAAGCGCATTGTTACACTCCCCTCATGACGACCCAGTAGTTCCGATAGTGCTTTCGTATCCCGTCCATTTTGAAATTCTAGTTTGAGCGTCGCATCGTCTTGGTTTGTCCAGGGCTTGTAGGCGTTTGGATATGTTTCACGCATCTTGGCGATTTTTTCTGACCAGCCAGAACTGCCAGCCTTCTTTTTGACTTTGGCGGGCTTGTCGCCTTCTGCGGCCCGTTTTTCAGCACGCTCAGCAAGATGTGCAAATCGCTGCGAGTCACGACGTGTTTTGTCGCGTAGCACGCCGTCTATAGCCAGTGCGTCTTCGCTAATAGCCAGCGCAGTGCGATTAATGCCATATAAGTATAAGCTTTCAATATTTTTAACACGGCTTAGCGCGACATATCCCATGCCAGGCACAAACGCTTTTCGCAAATCTATCTTTGCGGCGTCCAGCGTCATTCCTTGGCTTTTATGCACAGTAATAGCCCACGCTAAGCGCAAAGGAATCTGGCTAATGCTGGCACGCTTTTTGTCACCATCGCGCAGCTCCCAGGTATCTGGCACCATTGTCACAGTTCTGCCGCTGCGAAACTCTACCACCGGATAATCGGTACCTGGCTCAAAATCTACAACCGTACCAATACTTCCATTGACGTACGTACGCTGCGGTGAGTTCTTCACAGACATAACAAGTGCTCCTTTTTTGAGCAGCAATTCTGCTGGAGCTAGTACCGATCGCTGGAGCGTTTCGATATAATTCGCCGATCCGGTAGTAAACTGCCCAAAGCTGCGGGACTCTGTGTCGAGCGCCTCGAGCCGTGCGTGATTGAGTGTGTCCACATCTATATTTACCGTGTGTAGCTCGGTTATCATATCGGCATCTTCTGGCTCAACTTTTGTGCGCTCTAGCAACTTTTCCGCATGGTGGCGACGTATGTCGTCGTCGCGCATGGCAGTCAGAATATCGAGTAGCACCTCGTCATCTTGGCGAAATTGCTCATCGAGATATAGAATCACTGGATCAAGCTCTTGCCACACCTGGCTACTCACGACAAATCCGCCCGTACGGCCATTTTGACGATTTACTGGCGGTAGCTGGAAAAAATCGCCACTCATCACTATCTGAATGCCGCCAAACGGTTCATCTTTACGACGGACCAGTCGACATATTTCATCTACCATATCAAGCCGATAGTCGTGCAGCATGCTTATCTCGTCGATAATAAGTACATCTGTTTTCTCTATCGTCTCGCGACGAGTTTTACTCATGTAGTCAACCGCGCCAGGGTTGAGCTGATCGGCGATGCCAATACCGCTCCACGCATGAATAGTCGTACCACCAAGATGCGTGGCCGCAAGGCCTGTTGTTGCCGTGACGGATACATGCTTACCTTCTGCCTTGGCAATCTGAATAAATCGGTTCAACACAAATGTCTTACCGGTGCCCGCTGGCCCTGTTAATAGTGCGCTCTGCCCCTCGCAAAGTACCTCTAATGCTATCGCTTGTTTCATTACTCCTATTGTATCATTACTTTAAATCGCTTATGATTGGAACATGAGAAAATCTGCCGGCTTTACAGTAGTCGAACTAATCGTTATATGTGTTGTACTGGGCATTTTAGTAAGCATAGGCACCGTCGCGTGGTCTGCAACTTCCAACAGAAGCACCGACCGCACCCTCGCCGCCGAGCAACAGGCATGGCTCAAGCAGTTTGAAACATACCGCCAGCGCTTCAACGTCTACCCTAACGCCAACTCGTCTGGTGTTGCTATCACTGGAGATCACTGCCTTGGCACTGGCTTTGCTAGCGGACGCTGCAAGGGCGGCGCAACACCAGTTACCGAAAATGCCAGTAGCGCTATCATGCTACAACTTGCAAAAGTTGGTACTGCCCCCGACTATCCACGCAAAGGCGCGATTAACGGATACAGCGGCCCGTGGGTCAGCTATGCAACCGCGGGGGAAATTCGCATCTATCAATCTTACAAGCAGACGGAGTGCCCAGAAGATACCACCAAAGACACTGCATTTACCACTGCAAATATCTGTTATGTGCGCATGGTCAAGAACTAGGTTAGCCGTCTACAGCTAACCTCTTGGTGGCTCACCTTCTGCTTCATCGAGCAACTTTTTGCTTTTTATTTCGTATCGCTTGCCGGTGATTTGACTTGTGATGTAATCTTCGTTGATAAGATTGACGAATGTATCGAGATCATGACCATCCATGATAATGATTGCGCCCCCGTCATCGGTCATTAAGTCGAGCTGCATTTCGTCGGCGTACTCTATAGCCTGTTCTTGGCTTACACCGCCGATTTCGAGTTTCTGCAGCTTCGTCACAATTTTCTTGCGCTCACGAACCATATCTTGCATAGTCACTCCTTCGGGAAAGCTCAGCTTGTACTGATTTTCTATCTCGGTGACACGCGCATCGGCTATCGCCTGCTTTTTGTAATCGTAGTTGAACAATCTTTCGAATTTAACTTGGTTGAAGACGAAAATATCCTTGTCAATGATTAGCACCTGATTGTCCGAAGGCAGCTTGAAGCCAACCTCTGCAGCAAATGCGCCAAACTTTCCATCGCGAAACTCCCATGACGTTGCGCCCTTGAGTACGTTGCTCTGCTGGATCATCTTGATAATGTAAAATGATTTGGTTGCGTCGTCTTTATGCGTGAACTTGGCAGCGATACCTTTGATGCGCTTAAACTCATGCTCTTCTTCGCTAAACTCCATAATGTCATGACGCTCGTGCTCTATAAGGTGTAAGAGTGTCTCTGCCCGTCCAACCTTTTCGAGATCGGTACGTAGTAGCGTATTCTCTTCGCCGTCACTCAGCTCAAAGTCGCGTACGCTCAAGCCCGTACCGGCACCCATGGTAACAAAACCAAGTATATCGTAAAGAAACATAGGTTTTATTTGTGCATTAAGTTCACTCGCAAAGTTCGTGCTGTATGGTGTGTAATTTTTGTTGAATAAGTAGAGCTCAACATCAAGTTCTTTTTTTAGTCCGTCGACAGTGTTTGCCCACAAAAATATATCGGTCGCTTCGCGTGTTTGTTCTTCCATGTCCTAGCTTTCGTGTTTGGTGATAATAACTACTTACTATTCTACCGCAAAACAATCGACTCTCGCCAGCAAAACGATGTAAAAATATTTAGGAAATCACCAGCTTCTAACAAGTAGGATAATATTTTGGTATTGATGCAGCAAGCGAGTTAGTAACACCGGGGCCTGTGAAATACCGTATACCTCCGTCTGTGCGACACTGTGGATCAACGCTACCCTCGCCTTCGTTTTCATCCCACATATAAGGGTTACCTCTGGAGTCCCCTGCTCGGAGTGCAGAGAGATTCATGCCAGCTGCATCACCGATCAAGTCTAAGTTTTGGTAGTACCGAACCCAGCAGGTGTGTGTTTTCGGTAAATCTTTTGGCTCCATTGCAGATGGATTACTACCCGCAGATATACACTGGCCAATAGAATACGAGCTGCCCGTAATGTTCATAAGTGGAACATCGCGCGACACACGTGCAGCTGCGATAGCTTTTATCAAAGTATTTACTTCTGATTCGCGTTTAGTATTTTGCGCTCGTTCTTGCACGCCGTTGAACGCAACGATTGTAATTGCTGCCAAGATTCCTATCACTACGATCACTATCAAGAGCTCAACAATCGTGAAACCTCTTGTCTTTGATCTGGCAGTTGCGTGCATAACCATAAGTACTTTAGACTATATCACATATGCCAAGTAGGCTGCATAGTATGGCGACTTAATCCCAGCTGAAACTATGGCCAAAATGCCCGTACTTGGCCGTATCTTCATATATAGGTCGCCGCAGATTTAGTGTAGAGATTATACCGTTTGGACTCAGGTCGTACCCCGTAATTTCTTCTTGTACACCGTCTATATTCACTGTTTGCTCGAGCGGCTGATCATATCCAATAGCATACGCGAGACGCACAAACACTTCTTTTGCGTGCCTTTTCTCTAAGTAATCTACTGCTATACGACGCGCCATGTACGCACCACTACGGTCGACCTTGCTAGGATCTTTGCCGCTAAATGCACCACCGCCTAGCGGAACACGTGGGCCATAATTATCGACCGCCAATTTTCTACCAGTCAGGCCAGCGTCCGCATCAAATCCACCGACATTCCAATCTCCTGCTGGATTAATGTGAAGCGCTGGGTCACCGCCATTGCTACCACCTATGAAGCATTGAGCGACATATGTCTGCGTTCTTGCCCACTGCTTCACAGCTTCGGCAAGT
This sequence comes from Candidatus Saccharibacteria bacterium GW2011_GWC2_48_9, assembly GCA_001003725.1. GTDB lineage: Bacteria > Patescibacteriota > Saccharimonadia > Saccharimonadales > Saccharimonadaceae > Mycosynbacter. The sequence goes on along the minus strand of LCPR01000006.1, from coordinate 4,559 downwards.
TCGCCGTGTTGTGCGTGCTGAAAACTAGCTACGATACTATGCAGCCCATCACCCTGCACCGTCACCTGCGTCTTTCCGTCGTGCGGCCAACGCTCATATAAATATTGATTGAGACTTCGTGACAGTGCCGTCTCAAGAGGAATATATTCAGGTGTCTCGTTCGTTGCATAGCCGATCATGATGCCTTGATCTCCCGCTCCCCCGGTATCGACACCCTGCGCAATTTCGGAACTCTGTGGAGCAAGCCTGTCTATCACTTCGATGTCTCCAGCGATACGTCGGACTATCGCCTCGACATCAATGTGCTCCTGTGAAGTAACCTCTCCGGTCACAAACACAGTACCGTGACCTCCAGCCACATCAACCGCCACTCGAGCCAGCGGGTCGACCTGCAAATGCGCATCCAATATAGCATCAGATATCTGATCACATAGTTTGTCCGGATGCTTTGGGCTCACGCTCTCGGCGGTTCGAAAATTTGTAGTAACAGACATAAAAATCCCCTTTCTATCTGCCCTAAACAGATCAAAAAAGAGATGTACAAAAGATTTGCTCATATCTGTCCTGATGTGTTCAGGCTGGATTTAGCACCGTGGCATGTAGTGCTACATACCCGTTTGCCGGTGGGTCACAGGGCCAGTCCCTCACCACACTCTTGATACTAAGTTGTTAATATTCCTATCCTAGCACAGACCGCACTAGCCAGGCAATCGCGTTGTTCACGCGCACCACGTCTTCTTCGTCAAATGCATTAAACGCGCTTTCTAGCTCGACAACCCTGCTTTTATTGGATATTTTGCCTAGTGCAAGATCATTAGACCCCACATGCCCCAAGTCCACTGCCACAGAGCCACTCGCCAGCAACAAATGCGTTGACATCTCAAACTCTCTGCGTACGCCCATGTTGTTCTTTTTATATTTGTACATGCTTGTTGTAGTAAACTCTGCATCCTCGGGGGTGCATCGATATCCATATTCAAACAGTATGTCGTAGATGGGATAGCTGAGAGAGCCTGGAGGGGTATAAGCTAGCGGGGTTCTCTCTGTGAAGCCCACACTCAATACACTCTCTTTGCGGTGCGAAACATGAGGATAGTAGGCCGCACTCTGTTTACTGCCGTGTTTAGTTTGGCTAGAATCACTTGCCGCCTCAATATAATGCACATCGCCTGTCGGTGCGTGCGGCAAAGATTCAAGCACACGCAAGGCATCACAAATCTTGGCATGATTGTCGGTGTCTACGCGCTGCGATAGTGCCACCCAAGCGCGCTCATGCATACTACAGCCGCACGCCTTCGCGGGCTTTGTTGGCCCATACGTCAGCTAATTCATTAAGTTCAGTACCCACATGTCCGCGAACCCAAATTAATTTTGCCTGTGACTGTTGATGGAGTGGGTAGACTTTTTGCACAATATCGAGATTTTTGATCTCACCACCCTTTTTTTTCCAGCCTTTTGCTTCCCAGCCTGGCGCCCACTTGGTGATAACATTGATCCAAAACTCACTGTCTGTATAAATCTCACACGGCTGCCCGCTGGCATCTTCGAGCGCGGCTAAGATAGCCAAGCCTTCCATACGGATATTCGTAGTATCTCCATCTTCGCTGCCGAGTATATGCGGCTTGCTGTCGCGTATTACCGAAAAGCCACCAGGACCTGGATTGGGGCTTGCGCTCCCGTCTGTATAGTAAATTATCATACGCCCATTGTACCCCGGCCTAGACCGCCACAACAAGTCTAACGATCGCTTTCATGTCCAAGCTCAGTCAAATGCTCAACTAGTTCATCACGGTTGAGCTGCGCTGTATCAACTTTGTTATGCAGCGCTATCATGTAACCCTGAATGATATGCTTGAGCAGCAAGGCATCATGGCGCCAAAAGTTCACGATTTCAAAATGGTCTGTAGAGTTCATCACCCTACTCGATATTGTTACTGCACCGAAAAATGGTCCGACGCTACAGCTAACATTTAGAATATCCTCGATACGTATACTGACAGTTTTTGCAGTGAAAAAGAAGGTGCGATTGATAATAGTCACCTTAGTGCGATCCACAATAACCGTATCGATGAAAAATGTTAACGGAAACACCGTGCTCGCACTTACCAGCATCTCGTGTGACTTTTTGGCCATATTGCGCAGCTTATCGATTTTGCGCAGATTGCTGGCGTGGCTATCTTCGGGTTTTACCAGCGTAGGCATAAAGCGACCTGGTGCCGGGGTCGATATTTCTGAATCCAAAAAACGCCGCGCTGCGTAAACTCCATGCATTGCGACGTATCCAACTTTTTTGCTTCGTGACACGATACTCGCGTAACTTTTTGGCTCATGAGAAGACGGAGGTGACTGGTTGTCTTGAACATCTGGCTGCGGCTGCGGCATTGATCTTCCTCCTGCTTATTCAGTCTAGTATATCACACGCTCTCCTGCGCTCGTCAACCACCCTCTGTATGGCGATTCTGGCGGCGACGAGCAGCCTCAAATGCATGGCGGCGCATGCTCTCTGAAAGCACTAGTCGCAAATAGCAATTGTCTAGGTCTTTTTGTGTTGCTTCGTGAGCATCGAACGAACCATACTGCGCTTGTAAGAACAACGCGTCTTTTACCTCTCGGCTACCAGAACGGATGTCACGCAGAAATTCACTATACGTACTCGACGTACCATGCTCACCCAATCGTTTCACCAGTGCTTCGTGTTCTAGCCCAGGCATTTGCTCTATACATGTATCCAGTGCAGTACGCCAAAAATCTTGCTCATCTTTGTAGGTAGTAACTGGAGACTCTATACCACTCAGACTCTCTAGATATCGTTCCATCGTGACGGCAAGTATGTCTTGCTGACCCTGATCATTTGCCACCAAAGCTGGCTCAGCTAGCGTGTCTTCACCTTCGTACATCGCAAACTGAATAAGACCCTCCCCCATCTCGACAATGTATCGCTCAAACTCTGAGCTTGTGAGGCTCTTAATCTCAAGTGCTACGGCTGCGTGTCTGATGCTGGCGTTACCCCCCTTGAATACAAAATGTAGCGACGCCGTCCCTCCTGTGTCCGTTGTGTGCGGAAGCTCCATTGATACGACGGGTGCACCAGCTCGCACTACAAACTCCGGGTAATATACTTGGTAAATTTTCCGGGCATGCTCTACTAGCCGACTATTGCGTTCGATGATTCGTTCGGTTTCAGTCCGAGAACATTCCTTTTCGTGTAGACCCATAATATGTATCCGTTTGCCTTATAGTACACCATTCGGGTAACGATACAAGTGCTCACGCTACCCAGGTATAATCAGGTCGAGCAATATGTACTCTGGATCGCCTGTGATAAAAGACTGCGCAGAGAACATACACGATGTCGCCCCGCCTATACCCACTCCTAGCGCAACCCATATTCCCATTGCGTCGTAATTTGTCGCTGCGATATATATCAAAAATAACCCTATGAAAAAAAGTATCGCAGCGACTATTCGCACTAGTGTTGGCGATACAAGTTGTTCCGGCTTGCGACGTGTCATGATAAGTAAAGATTCCTTATTTTTTGATTGAATAGTGACCGGGAGATATAGATGCGCATCATCGTAGTAGTTTCTTGTCGAACGCAGGATCATCGAATATAGCACATAGTTTGCCATACACACCAGGTGTTGCCACTAATATGTCTGCATCAGTAAATCGAGCCGTCGTACCGTCGAGTCGACTAATACGCGCCCCCGCCTCGCTCGCAATACAAAAAGCCGCCGCATTGTCCCATGGCCTTAATCCATTGTGGTGATATGCGTCGGTTCTACCACTTGCAACCCACGCCCATATCAACACGCCGCTACCATTGCACGCCGTCCAAGGCATCTCTCCACTATGCTCATAGATCGCCAAATGACGCTGGAGGTTTCGCTTCATAGCCTCGCCGTCGTAGCTGTTACTTGTGCTTACCGATGCGTCCGATAGCGCCGAGTGACTGCTTACGTGGATCAAACGGTCGTTGAGGTATGCCCCCGAGCCCGCATTCGCCCAGTACAATTCAATATATCCTATCGATATCGCCGACTCTTTCATGTCGCGCTTGAAATTGTACGTGCCATCTATTGGGTCGAGTACAAACCCCGTATAACCCGAAACATACAGCTGTCGGCGCTCTTCTTCGGTGTCCTCTTCTGACAAGATAATTGTATCGGGAAATTTTTGACGCAGTTTGTCGCGTATGATATCTTGTGACTTTATATCGGCGACGGTAACAAAATCTTTCGTATTGGTTTTATTGGTTTGCTCGCGCTCATCAGAATTTAACATATAGCTACCAGCTGCGAGTGCCGCTTCTTTCATCACTTCGATCATCATTACTTCTCTCTCTTAAAGCTTTGTAATTTCACTTCCAAGTCTTGTGCACGACCATAACTCACCAGTTCAATTTTATCATCGTACACACGAGCTACAGAATACGCATTGGTGGTGCCTTGTAGTATGGCCGGCATAGTGATGTACGGTACATCTTTTCGCACTCCTACTGCACCGAAATGATTGTGGCCATTTAGGTACGCCGCAATCCCTTCACTCTTGTCGATAGT
>LCPR01000005.1 GCA_001003725.1 Candidatus Saccharibacteria bacterium GW2011_GWC2_48_9 | reverse complement strand
GACACATCAGCACCATCGAGCCGCGGATTGTGTTCTGGCGGGCTGTGTCGCGCCAATGCGCGATCCTCGCGAATCATGAGCAAAACCTGGCGGCAGACCTTGATCATCGATCACCTCCACACTCGGCGTAGGCACCGCCGCCGCGGCAGCGGTAGCCCATCTTCGCCTTATAGCACCTGCCCAGTCGATGTAGCCACTTACTTGTGAACATACCTCTCCTTTGTTCGATGTCACCTTATCCGCAGGAACTGCCTGGCGGGTAGTTTGTAAAGCCAAGGTTAGCGAGTAGCAACGCTACGCGCGATTCATACCAAGTGTAGATCGTGATGCTTTGTCCTCTCTAGGGCCGAGAGATACGTTGAGTATACAATTATTTCGTATTTAATTCAACGAGCTTGTCGATTGTCTTGTCAGTAAGCAAGCGATTCGCAATGTCACGCTGTGCTTCTGGAGTTTTGAGCTGCTTGCGTAAGTCTTCAGACGGGTATTGTTGACCGAGTAGGTTCATTTTCTCTAGCAGCTCTTCTTGCGATGCTTCTATCTTTAGTACTTTACTCAAATCTGCAAGTACAAGTCCCGCTTTCACGCGGTTAACCGCCGCAGTTTTGACTTCACTCTCTAACCAGGCATCTTTGTCCCTGAAGTCTTTCTCCGCTAGGTACATATCTAGCGTCAATCCACGCTGCATCAAGTTTTGAACCATATCTTGTTCGATAGAGCGCATTTGATCTTGGATCAGAATATCCGGTACTGGTACTTCGCTCTTCTCTACAAGCTCAGTAACAAGCGCGTCTTTGAGTTTGTCGTCGGCTTCTTGCTGCTTTTGATTTGTCAACTCACGCTTGATATCATCCTCAAGCTCTTTGACAGTTTTGAATGGCCCGGCCTTTGCAGCTAATTCATCGGTTAGCTCAGGTTCGATCACTTCTTTTATGTCATTGAGCTTTACCGTGAAGACAACTTTTGCGCCTTTAAGGTCTTCGACATGATAGTGACTTGGGAACTCAAGTTCTACGTCAAATTCATCGCCAATCTTGTGGCCGACAATTCCATCTTCGAAACCAGGAATAAAACTGTTTGAACCAAGAACAATTTCATGGCCTTCGGCAGAGCCGCCATCAAATGCGACGCCGTCCTTTTTACCTACAAAGTCAATGGTAACTTCATCACCGTTTTGCGCCTTGCGGTCGACGGATTTCTTTTCTGCATAGCCTTTTTTGACACGAGCAGTAATTTCATCGATGTCTTTTTTAGTGACACTCACCTTAGCGGCCTTGGCGCTGAGTTTTTTATAGTCGCCGAGTGTGATCTTTGGTAGAATTTCGCAGGTAGCCACAAACTCAAGCTCAGTACTGGGTACAAACTTCTTTACTTCAACCTCTGGACGGTCGAGTGCCTGTAAGCCTGACTCTGTAAAGGCGTCGGCAACCGCACGACTCAATGCGTTTTCCAAAGTGTGCTGTGCGAGATCATTGGCGTCAACATGCTTTGCCGCAACACTTGCAGGCACTTTACCCTTCCTAAAACCAGGTACTTTAATCTCTTGAGATATTTTATTAAGAGCAACAAGCTCTGCGTTCTTCAACTCCTCGGGAGTAACAGTAATAGTGAGTTCGACTTTTGTGTCTGCTAGGTGTTTTGTGGAATACTTCATACACTACTAGTATAGCAGTTTACTCATGCGAGTAAAAACGTAAGCATTTGAGGCAGGCCGCTATTTATTCGAAAAACGCAAATTCGTCATCTTGCTGCGCACCGCGGCGAGCTCTCACTTTTGAAACGACTCTTTCAAAACTCAGTCTTTCTTCTGTATCCGAAGCAATATCTTTTAATACGTACAATTCATCTTTGATTTCTTCATTGCCAACAAAAATCATAAATGGAACATTTTTCTTTAGTACGGATTTTATTTGCTTATCGATCTTGCGACCGGTTATATCAACTTCTACGTTCACGCCTTCTTCACGAAGTTTTCTACTAAAGTTCAGTGCACCTTCTAGGCCTTCCTGGCTCGGCACGACTATACATACGTCTGTCGTAGAGCTAAGCACTGGCAAGAGTTTGTGTGACTCTAGAAAATGCTGGAACATCGTCGCACCAGGAGCCATGCCTACCGTCGGCACCGCCTCAACGCCGAACAACCCAACAAGTCCGTCGTAGCGTCCACCGCCAAACATTGAGCGATTATTGTCGGGGTGGGTATCAAACACTTCAAAAACAGTTCCAGTGTAATAATCCAGTCCCCGCATAAGTGTGATATCGAAGACAGCGTTTTGCACACCAGCACTTTTCAATAGCGTAAATAACTCTTGCACTTCCACCACCGCATCACTCTGCTTAAGCTCTTCCGGCAAGTCGGCCATAGATTTGGCGGCAATCAGTTTAGCGATTTTTCTTACGCCCTCCCCTGAGTATTCTTCACCGAGGATATCAATGGCCTGGTCGCGAAATGTTTCTGCCGGAATCTTATTTTTACGATCAAACAGCTTTACCATTAAGTGAGATTGCACTGCATCAAGGCCAAGATATTGGCTCATCATATAATTAATCAATTTGCGGTTGTTAACCCGCAGGACAAACATGTCATCACTTGCGCCGAAGGCCTTGACCACGTCATAGGCAAGACCGATAATCTCTGATTCAGCGTGCACGCCCTCTACGCCAAATATATCGGTATTTAGTTGCCAGAACTCTCGCTCGCGTCCACGTTGAGGTCGTTCGTAGCGCATGAAATTTGCGATACTATACAGCCGAGCGGGGTAGCCAAGCTCCTGCCGCCGTGCGGCCACCATGCGACTAATACTTGGCGTCATCTCTGGTCGTATAGCCACGACTCGATCTCCTCGGTCGGTAAATGTATAGGTTTGCTCACTGGCAAGTTCCTGTCCGCTTTTGGCTGTATAAAGCTCCAGCGGCTCTAACATAGGCGCAGCGTATTCTTCGTACCCGTGCCTTTCCACTACCTTACGCCAGGTTGCAAATATATAGTTCTGCACCCGCTTGTCCGCAGGGTAATAGTCTCGGGTGCCTTTGTATGGCTGAGTTGATAATGTCGACATAATTTTATTGTATCCTATCATCTTTACCTGTTATTTGCAAGGTTAAGCAACTTCGCTGCTACGTACACCTCGTTATCCAATTAAATAGCCGAAACGATGTTCGGCTAGCTATAGTTACGATTCTGGAAAAGTAAACTAACCGATTCGGTTCGGCAAAAGATGCGAATGACGATTGGCTGTATACATCATGCCCATATCGTACCACATGCACCTCATATAACAAAAACCGCCCTGCGGGACGGTTTTGTTGAGTAGAATATTGTCTACTAGAATAGTCGGCGGCTCGCTGCAAAATAATAAGCTGCGATACCCATTGCCGATAGGCCAACTCCAGCGCCTATTGCGTCACCCGCACCTGTCTTGGGTAGTTCAGGTGGAGTTGGTGGAGTTTTTACAGGCTCTTCGCACATCGCACTGTCGACTGGCAAGTGCTCTTTACCAGGGATTGGACACTTCGACTCACAATCTTTAAGGTTAGTCGAATGTTTAGCACTGTCGAACTGATCTTCATTGATAGTGATGACTTTTTTGGTACTCAGCTCACATACAACGAGCTTCTCTGGAGCTTTACAATCCTCTAGATTCTCCGAGTGTTTTTGTGCATCGAACTGATCTTCATTGATAGTAATGATAGTCTTAGTGTCTAGGTCACATACTTGAATCAATACATCTTTACAGTCTTCGAGGTTTTTGCTGTGCACTGTAGTATCGAAGTCATCTTCATTGATAGTGATAATCGATTTCGTAGAGAGCTCACAGACCTGAATCAGGACCTCTTTACAATCTTCTAGATTCTTTGAATGCTTATTCGCATCGAACTGATCTTCATTGATAGTAATGATAGTCTTAGTGTCTAGGTCACAGACCTGAATCTTTACTTCCTTACAGTCGTCGAGATTTTTAGAGTGGAGCGAAGGATTAAACTGGTCTTCCTTGATAGTAATTACTTCTTTGGTAGCAAGTTCACACACCTGGATATCATTGACGGGAGGTTTTGGTGGTGGAACTGGCGTTGCGTAAATGGGGTTGCCGCAAGCTTTGATAACAGAGTATTTAAAATTACCCGCGCTGTCCAGCACAACTAACACATCAAGTGAACCGCCTGGATTTGCAAATGCTTGTCCACCTACGTGCGAGGTCTGATAGTACGTTTTACCAGCGATAGAGATTGGCTGACTATGATTAATGGGATGTCGTCCGATACTCGCCGCGTTATTTGCTACGACGCGACCGTCGGCAACAATTTCTCCGCGGTTATTCGCAACACCGTTGATCAAACGATCACCCGGCTGCACTGTCGGCTTGACCCAATAGTGGTCAAAAATTGCACGAAAATCACCACATGTATTTGCGTTGTAATGGCGAGTGATGTCCTCGTAACCATGAGTTCCGCTCGTGACAATAGAGTTTGTTCCGCAATCATCTGCCGCCTCTGCAGCCGTTTGGTTGAACTGGTGCACACCGACACCAGTGACCATTGACGCCATCGCAAAGAAACCCGCTACAAAAGCTCTGTTACTTCGCACATGACGAAACGTATTTCAAATATTTCGTATACCTCGCATTTGACACCTCACTCCATTAACTTACTACTTACACACTATCACAAAATTGTGCTTATGTCAATAAACACACTCACCGTTAGGTTGTTGAAAGAATATGTTGCTCAGCCCACTTGTACATTAGTATACCAGATGCCACACCCACATTTATAGAACGCGTACTACCAAATTGCTCTATTTCAACGTGAAGAGTACATTTACCAAGAAGATCGTCGGATATACCCTGCCCCTCACTGCCAAATACCAAGATTGCACTACGCGGCAAGGCCACGTCGTGTAAAGCAACTGCCCCTTCGGTATTATCTACCGCCACGTAGCTTTTGCCGGCTGTCGCTTGCAAAAAATCAGCCACAGTCGCATGATACTCAAGCTGCAAATATACATCTGTCATCATCGCGCCCCGCTTATTCCACTGTCGTCTGCCGATAATATGAAGCGTCTTCACGTTAAATGCATTGGCATTACGAACAATCGTCCCCATATTAAAGTCCCTCTCCAGGTTCTCTATCGCAATTTCGCAACCCGCCGATGATTCACGCAGGTCGTCGCGTATTGCCTCAATCGTCCAATATCGATATTTATCCGCTACATTACGCTTGTCTCCAGCTGCAAGCAGCTGCTTATCATACCGTTTATCTAACGGCCAAGGCTGGGGGTGAGGTGGCATTCCATGCTGTGTCATAGCCCTATGGTACCAGATCAGGTAAGCATACGTGGTATACTAGTACATACTATGGCAGGTATCACACACTCTCGGTCTTTCGTACGATCTGCCGTGCAGTTTATCAAATTACAGGTTGCAGGAAACGTACTTTTTGTTGGTGCAATCGTAGGCACGTTTATCGCCCAAAGTGTACTCGCAATACACCCCCTCATTGGTATGGTCGTCGGCAGCGCCCTCGCTCACATTGTATTTTTTGTGATCAATCGTGCATGGGTATTCGGTTCATCGCAAAGCGGTAAAACCAATAGCCAAATCGCACGATTTGTTGTGTTTATGAGCTTCAACTTTCTACTAAATATCGTATTAGTCACTGTCATTGGACGCATGCTGATTGGCGTGCAGCCTTCGATCGACGGATATGAGCACTATGTAGCACTTATACTCAGTGGGCTGTTTTTTGCAGTATGGTCGTATGTAGGCTTGAAATTTTGGGTGTTCACGCCCACGCGCAACCATGCTCGCTACAGCCGGCACCATGCACTCACCTTTGAACGCAACAAGGAAATAGATGCTAGGGTTTAATCATGTGCTATCGGGCTCGCTGGTAGCTATTTTAACGCCGCCGCAATACGTCGCATATGTGCCTTTAATTGCATTCGCCTTGCATTTTGTGCTTGATACATTTCCGCACTATGGACGAGACGACGCGGCTACGGTAGGCTCGAGGAGGTTTCACAAGATACTAGTGATTGATGCGCTTCTGTGTATCGCGTTTCTCGCGCTAGCGCTAGCGCTCCATCCAGACAAAGCGCTGCTCATTGTCGTGGGCGTCGTTTTCTCTACGCTTCCTGACTTTTTATGGATATTCAACTATTATCTTAAAGTTTCACACAAAGCTGCGCGCATGTTTTTTGCATTTTCTGCAAAGATTCAGTGGGGCGAACGACCCTGGGCGTGGTCACTAGATGTACTGTACGCTATGATATTTCTTGTTCTGCTAGTTGGCCTCAGCTAGACTAAGACGCGGCAATAGATGATTGTCGAGGATCTTTCGGTACTATAAGCCATAGGATTACATACGGTATGAAGCCAGGTAATCCACCCGGTAACAATAAGAGTACACCAATAACACGAAAAATCACTGGATCAACTCCAAAGTATTCTCCAAGCCCTCCGCATACTCCCGCAATTTTCCTGTCAGCCTGCGATCGATATAATCGTTTTGTCATATATATAGTATACCCCAGGAAAAGATGTGTTCAAAACAAAAACACCGCAGATGCGATGCTGTTGTCATGGTACACGAGAGAGGACTTGAACCTCCACGTCCTTGCGGACACTAGCACCTGAAGCTAGCGCGTCTACCAATTCCGCCACTCGTGCTTATTTCCATCATTTACTTTACTGTGTTCTGTAACTTTTTTCAACTAGCTAGGACTCGAGTAGCCTGCTTCGTCAACACCTTCGTAGCCAGGTCGCAGGTGCGCTACAACGCTCCGTAGTTCGGTAGGCTGCTTTACGCCGTGGTTCAGCGTACCATATGGGTCAAAAATTGCCCGTAAATCTGCGTACATCTTGGAGACGTTCGGGTCTGTGTGCTTTTGTATAAATGGCATTTTTAGTCGCCCCTCTCCAGCTTCTGCAACGATAGACCCACCGTGATCGTATATGACATTTGTAAATGTGTCGTATAGCTTAAGTAGCTTTTGCTTCTCCGCAGCAGAGCGCAAGGTAAACTGTGGCCAGAAATTATATACACCATCTGTCGCATAGCCACTAAATGGCAAAGTCACACCCGATGTTTTTTCTAGTAGCCGCAGAGATTGTAGACATTCTTCAAACCTACCGTGTGGGATATATACACCACGAAATAGCGAAGGCACTACATTATTTTTCTCATCTGAATATACAGCCGCGTGCGGTAAGCCCCTGAGCGCACTTACTTCAGCCAATGCTTCTGGCGTGAATGCTTCTTGGGATATACCACCATGCTTCTGCACCAACTTCGCAACTTTCTTGATTTTCTTCTTACGTACTCGTTCACTAAAGTCGCGGAACCCACACAGTACTACGCCGCCAGTCGTCAACTCAACACTCTGCTCTGCAGCTTTGCTCATGAGCTGATAACGCTTACCGTGTACGTGTGCCTGTTTCGCAAGCATTGCATCGTATATTTCTAGAATATCTGGCGCAACAGCGCGAAGTTCATCGATAAAGTCAATGAAGCTATGTGCGTCTGGCAAGAGTGCCGCCACAAAAGAATCGTGAGTATTGAAGAACTCAGCTTTCATGATCATTTCCGATATCACTCCCAAAGTACCCTGACTACCGATAAACAATGGTGTGAGGTCGAACGAACCGTTCTTTTGCTTTACCTTGCGAAGTGCTGCGTACCCCGAATTATCAATTACACTCGTGTTCAGTTGGTCATCAATCAATGCCTGGTTGTCAGTAATGAGATTATCGACAGCACGATATATCTCGCCCTCTAGCGTTTGTAAGCCTTTCTTTTTGCTCAATATTTTCTTACTCACGCGAGCCGTTTGAATAACATCTCCGTTTGCCAACACAACCTCTAGCTCTGATACACTTTCATCGATAGCACCGTGTTGTCCAGAAAGACGGCCGCTGGCATTGTTTGCAACCGCGCCACCAATCGTACTGTACTCGGCCGAGTCCGGGTAGGCGGGTATAAAGCAGCCCTGGAGTTTAAGGGCGGTATTAACTGCACCAAAATTTGCTCCTGGTTGCACGCGAATAAGACGCTGCTTGCCGTCGAACTCCAAAATTGTGTTCATGTGTGCCGTCGTATTCAACACAATGCCTTGGCCGATAGCTGCACCGGTCTGGTCGGTACCGGCGCCACGTGAGACTACGCTAATAGCATGGCCTTTTTGTGCAAGTTGATACGTGAAACGTAAGACCTTGCGGATGTCATTGGTTACTCTTGGATATACGACCACGTCTGGCATCATAGCCAACATACTGCTATCGGTAGATAGGATGCGACGCACTGCAGTGCTCGTCGTCGTATCGCCGAGTAAATGTTCGTTCAGGTACTGGGAAATCTTGCTCATTACCGTCCTCTATTCTAAGCTTTACCTCTATGATAGCATAATTGTCTATAGGCGTTCGTTATTTTGTACTCAACTACAGTTGTGATACTATATATAAGCTACTTTTTACAAAAGTGGAACCAAGCAACTACGCGGATGTGGTGGAATTGGTAGACACGCTAGCCTTAGGAGCTAGTGCCTCCGGGCGTGAAGGTTCAAGTCCTTTCATCCGTACCAAATAAAGACATCGGTTTGACCGATGTTTTTATTTTGTCAAAATTTCCGTGTGCGCTACGCATCTATAGCGTTGCCATACATTCGTGCTCTTCACGAGTACCCTATATACACAGGGTACTCTTAGACTATGCTAGTTCTTATAGGATAACAAAAAGACGCTATTAAGCGCCTCTTTGTCGGTAGTAAATGAGATGTGCGTCTCCGTAACTACGATTGTCCACCACAACAATTCCGTTTGGTTGCACCAGGCTCTCACTATTACCTGGTTTTGATAATACCATAAGCCCTGTAGGTTTGAGTAGTCCAAAAAGTCGCTCAATTGTGGATAAGTGCTGATTTATCTCATAGTACGGGGGGTCAACAAAAATAATATCAAATTTGGCATCGGGATGATTTGAGATGTACGATGCCATGCGCCCACGGTATAGTCTATAGTTATCGTCATCTTCTAACCCAAGCAGCTCGACATTGCGACTAATAACCTTCTGCGCTAGCCGATTGTACTCTACCGCCTCAACCGTCTGTGCGCCGCGACTAAGCGCTTCTAGGCCTATCGCACCTGTACCAGCGTAGGCATCGAGCACCGAGGCGCCAGGAAGTTCAGACATCAGACCATTAAACATTGCACCACGGATACGCTCACCCATGGGGTGCGTGGTGCGGCCACGAGGGGCATCGAGCATGCGACCACCATACTTACCCGCTATGACACGGACTCTCACTTGGCTGCCTGCGACTTCAAAATAGCACTATACCAGCCCGTACACACGGCTTTTATAATGAGTGGCACTAGCTCGTGTTTCGTTTCGCGCGCAAGATGTCTTGTCCACCCCTTTTTTTGAAACTCTTCGTACATGCCCATGGAGTGAATATCGTGTAATATATGCAAAAACAACTCGCGAAACCCATGCTCTTCAAGCTGAGCAATATCACCGACATCAAACCTATGAATACCGTCGAGTCGCGCACCTGACAACGTAGTAGCAACACCAAGCTCAAAGCTGAAATGTGTCGTCATGACACCTTTGGCGCCCCAATACTCCCAATTGTTTTTAATCTTATGCCGCGGGGTTTCGCCTGGCAGTACAATCTTTTCTTTGGTGGAGGTACGAGTCTCTATGCCCTCGCCCCGCAGCTGCTCAAGCTTTTCTTCGAGCGGAAAATGATGCGCTGGCGTAAGGCCATCTGTGATAGCGTGCGCCATCCATGCAGCCTCGAATGCAACCCTAGTGTAATTGTCTGTCCGTAATGCTTCGGCCATGTTTTCGATGTGATCATCTATCATTTCAAGGAGATTCGTGTCTGTGGGGTCATCTGGATTGATATAGTGCCACGGCTCATCCTGCGCGGGGCTTTTACGCTTGATGCCATCGGGTCCGTTGAGCCCCTCGAAATGCACTATATCGCGGTACAGCGGAAAGTTAACCTCATGTGGTACATGGGTTACGATATGACGCCTAGCAACTCTGTCAATGCGCTGGTGCACACCCATGAGTCTACCGGATTTATTTCGAAATGTTGTTCCTGAATACATGTTTAATTTAGAGTGGTAAGCCGCTGGTTTTTCTCCACCTGCGCTGCCAACTGTTTATATTGTACCAAATCATCGCCAGAAGCTAGAAATTCGCGTACCGCAATCTGTACACGGGCTATTAGTTTTGTGTCGCCAAGGCTTGCAACCTGTAGGTTGAGTGCACCATGCTGAGAGCGACCGTAAATTTCACCAGGGCCACGTAGCTGCAAGTCTACCTCGGCTAAATAAAAGCCGTCTTGAGACTTTTCGATTTCCCGAAGCCGCGCCGATGGCTTAGCACTATCACTCATCACGAGAAAACAATAGCTCTGATGACTACTACGACCCACGCGTCCACGCAGCTGATGTAGTTGACTGAGGCCGAACCTATCCGCGTTTTCAATAATCATCACGGTTGCATTCGGTACGTTAACTCCGACCTCGACCACTGTTGTACTCACAAGGATGTCCAGCTCGCCATCGGCAAAAAGCTGCATCACCGCCTCTTTTTCGGCTGGAGCTAATTTGCCATGCAACAACCCTACTCGTCGATGATGAAAAATAGTACTCTTGAGCTTTTTGTGTTCAGCCTCGACGCTCTTTACGTCGTTCTCCGGGTCTTCGTCGATGAGACTACAGATAATATACGCCTGACGCCCTTTGCCGATTTCACTATCGACCTGTGCGTAAAGTTTTTCGGTGTTCGTTGGAGCCCATATTTTTGTCTCGATCGGTTTTCTACCAGCGGGCAGCTCATCGAGCACCGACACGTCAAGTTCACCGTATACAGTCAACGCCAAGCTACGAGGTATCGGCGTCGCTGTCATGGCAAGTAAGTGTGGCATGCGCGCCGACTTCTCTAGTAACGCTTGACGCTGAGCAACACCAAACCGATGCTGCTCATCGATCACTACAAAACCAAGCTTATGGTAGACAACTTTATTCTGAATCAGTGCGTGCGTACCAATCACAACGTCTACCTCACCAGACTCGATGCGTGCTAGAAGCGCTGTACGCGCCTTTCCTTTCACACTTCCCGTTAATAAACCGACATCCACACCAAATGGCGCAAGTAGCACGCGCAGTGTCTCAGCATGCTGCGAGGCCAATATTTCCGTTGGTGCCATGAGCGCAGACTGATAGCCAGCTTGAGCTGCCTGTCGCGCAGCAAATCCTGCTACCACCGTCTTCCCCGATCCTACATCGCCCTGCAATAGCCGGTTCATAGGTATTTCGGATTCAAAATCTTGAATAACTTGCCATGCTGCCCTCCGTTGCGCGTCGGTGAGCGCAAAAGGCAATCCGTCCACAAAGTTCTTCGCAGCAGTTACATCGAACGGTATCTTCCAGCCGGCTAGGCGTGTATTGGCTTGCTTGTTGAGCTGACTCGCGAGTAGCAATTGAAACAACTCCTCAAATCCTACGCGCTCTTTCGCTACGGCAATTTCTTGTTGCGAACTTGGAAAATGCAACGCCATTAGCGACTGTGAGTTGCTCATCAGCCCCTGCGACTCTATTACTTTCGCAGGCAATGTTTCGCCCAGCATAGTGATCGTCGGCCGAAGGCTTGCGATCAATTTCTTCATCAGTTGCGGCTTGATACCTTTGATTGAACGATACACAGGCACGATTTTTTCACCTGCCTGCTGTTCAAGAACTTTTGCTTGTTCGACCGCGGGATTAGTTAGCTGGTATCTGTTATAACTAAACTCGAAAGTGCCAGTAAACATATATCGCTCTTCTTTTTTGAGCTGCGTTGCACGGTACGGCTGATTGAACCATACCGCTTTAATCTTACTTGTATCGTCGACAAGTGTTGCCGTTGTGATGCGCATACCACGCCTCACTGTGCGCGTCTCAGTAGATTCGACCCTGGCTATCACAGTAGCTTTGCCGGGTCGCAAATCAGCGATAGCGCTCTGCTGCGTATAGTCATCGTAGGTTCTTGGCAAATAGTGTATAAGGTCTTTTACCGTGCGAAGCCCAACTCGTCGAAAAGATTCGTCAATTTTTTCACCAACTCCACCTAGCTCACGCAGCGGCAATGACAGGTTCATTATGCCGTAAGAATTTGCGCTTTCAACTGAGCCATAAACTCGTCGAGAGTCGTTTTTAGCGTTTCGTAGGCTTCTTCGGCCTCTTCGCTGGTGCGTGCGGACGTAGCTTCATACCACTGGACATACAACTTTATTTTTGGCTCGGTACCACTTGGACGCACCGTAACTCGTCGTCTGGCGTCACCAAGTTCAAATACGAGCACGTTACCGTTTATGCAGTCTATGTCAGTCACCTTACCAGAATCACTCTCTTTTCGCTGCAGCGTAGTATAATCCTGTACCGCAGAAACAGTATGACCAGCAAGAGACTCAGGTGTCACGGTTTTTAATTTGCTCATAAGTTGTTGCATGGCTTCAAATCCATCGGCACCCGAAAACTGCACGTCGACCAGCGCTTCTTCATATATGCCGTGCTCAACAAATAGCTCTAATAGTCGAGTATAGAGCGTTTTGCCAGTCTGCTTGAGTTCCGCGGCAGCTTCTGCAAGTGTAAGTGCACCCGACGCGCCGTCTTTATCACGAGCATAAGTACCCTTGAGCAGCCCATAGCTTTCTTCACCACCAAGCACAAACACTTCCTCGCTATCTTGCTTCTGTGCAATCAGCTCACCAATGTATTTAAACCCGACAAGCAGATTACCGTACAATGTTACCTCGTAACTATCTGTGAGTGCCTGCAGTAAATCTGTAGTAACGATGGTCTTGGCAAGGTAGTGTTGCGATGTGAGTTCTTCTTTCTCACTGAGCTTGCGGAGTACGTAGTCTGCCGCAAGGGCTGTCGCCTGATTGCCATTGAGATATATAGGCTTCCCCTCGTGCAGCACTACAACACCTACACGATCAGCGTCTGGGTCGTTTGTAATAACAATATCGCCCTGCTCTGCTATAAGTTTTTCCACGGCCATCTCGTTGGCGCTAATTTCTTGGGGGTTCGGCTTGCCGCTTGGGATAGTCGGAAAGCTGCCGTCTGGTACCATCTGTTCCTCAACAAGGCTAATATCGTTGAATCCAGCTCGTTTCAACACCGGCAATACATTTGTTTGCCCCGTGCCATGCAGTGGTGAGTATATAATTTTTAGATCTCTCGCCTGGCCCACCGTCTCATGTGCAGCTGCAGCAATATACGCCTCGTCGACGGCGTCACCAATGATGACGATATCACCAGCCGAAACCGCCTCGTCGAAATCTACCGATTCGATGATATGGATTTCGGCAGCTTTCGCAAGTACACCTTTATCGTGCGGGCTTACCAACTGGCCGCCATCACTCCAGTATGCCTTAAATCCATTATCAGCCGGCGGGTTGTGGCTCGCACTGATGACGATACCGGCAACAGCACCGAGATGACGCACAGCAAAACTCAACTCTGGCGTTGAGCGAAAACTATCGAATACGTAAGTCTTAAACCCATTGGCTGCACATACCTCTGCAGCAATACGACTTAACTCTGGCGAGCTTAGTCTCGTGTCGCACGCGATCACAATACCCTTCTCGCGCGCCGCTTCGTCGAACTCGACAGCATACAGACACAACGCCTGAGTGCTTTCGCCTATGGTGACACGGTTAATGCGATTTGAACCAACCCCTACCGTACCCCTACGACCTGCAGTACCAAATTCCAGCACTTTAAAGAAACTATCTTCGAGCTCTTTCCAGCGTTCGTCTCGAATGAGCTGCTCGATCTCTGCTGTGTACTGAATGTATTTTGGTTCATGTAGCCAAAGTGAAATGTTATCATATGCCGCCTTAGATACGTGCTGTCGCAACAGTTCAGTGTCGATCGTCATGCTACCTCCGAAGATTAGGTTTAACTTTTTCTAGTATACCAAGAACGCGTTGCTTTTTGCCAACCAACAGCGCCGCTAATCCCGTGCTCAGCGGTATAGCCATGATAATCCCAATGCTTGAAACAACAGTTCGAACTATCTCAATAGCGATATATTCATAGTTCAAATTCAATAAGCCCTGCTCACTTGTTGAAACCGATTGCGATAAAATAAGAATGGTTGGTAAGGCAACGCCCACGTAAGCGAGCGCCAAAGTATTAACAAGTGCACTAAGGTGCTCACGTCCTACCGACATGCCTCGAGTAAATAGCTCTCTCCAGCCTGCTCGTGGCTTTAGTTTATATAGCTCATCCACGGCCGCAACCTGTGTCGTCACAACATCATCGAGCACACCGAGCGTTGCGATGATAATTCCCCCTATCAAAATACCGTACATATCGATTGATCGCGCAGCGCCGATCCCAAGAAGGCTTGATGTTTCGTCGTAAATACCAGTCAAGCTGGTATACCACCCGGCGAACACTGCAAACAAGACTACGCAACCCAGCACCGCATAGATACTCAACAGCGAAATAATAGTACGCCAGCGCAACGCGTGCGCAACGAGTATAGATATCGTCGCGATGGCAAACGCTGCAATACACGATACAACCAGTGCGTTATGGCCAGCAAGGACCTGTGGTATCAGATAGCCCGCAACCACCGCAATACTAATACCTAAGCCGATAATACTGAGGGCACCTTGCCGACCCCCAATGATAACAACTAATACTATCATCGCGGCAACCAACGCTATAAGTGCTGGCATACGCCATACGTCGGTGACAGTGCTTGCTTCGTCCACTTGAGTCTGCTCGGGTATCAGCACCACAGTACCCACGCGAGGCTGATCATTGTAGAACTTCACCTGTACGTTTTGATTCTCCTGATCGCCGTCGAGTATGCGGGCCTGGCCGGAGTCGCCAGTCACCTTCATCACCTCGGCACGTACAAACGAACCATAAGTCTGCTCTTCAACCGCAAATGGAGTCTCAGGGGTGGCACGATATGGCGTAAGCCAAGCCGCAAGACACGCCGCTACAATCAGCACGACCACGATTACTCCTATCGTAAAGCTTTGGCTATAAAGCCGTTGGCGTATACCGAGAAGCTTATTTGCCACCTACACCACCAAAATAAATGTATTTTTACCCTTTTTCATAAGGCTCACTGCATCGACGACGCTATCTTCTTGAATTTTGTCACCATTTATAGAAATTGCACCTCCAGAGATAAGCCGGCGCGCCTGGCCTTTACTATCGGCTACTTCTGTACTCAAGAGAATATCCGTCGCGGCATTGCCGATCGATGCAGTTGGAAGTTCAGCCTTGAGTGTTTCAACGACAGAGTCGTTTGAAGCGTCGAATGGTTCGCCGCCAAATAGCACCGCGGTCGCTTGTCGCGCCGCGTGAGCGCGCGCTTCGCCGTGCACGAGCTTTGTTACTTCCCATGCGAGCGCTTTCTGAGCAGTGCGCAGATGAGGCGCGACTTGCTGTTCTGTCGCAATGCCCTCTATCTCCTCTTTAGTGAGTAATGTATATACCTTCATATACTCGATCACCCCTTCGTCATCGACATTGAGCCAAAATTGGTAGAACTTATACGGGCTAGTGAGCTCTGGGTCTAGCCAGACGGTACCGCCCTCGCTCTTACCAAACTTACGCCCAGTTGCCCGATTTATGATGAGCGGGGCACTAAGTACGTGCGCTTCTCCACCCTCAATGCGACGCACCATGTCGACACCAGCAATAGAATTTCCCCACTGGTCTGCTCCGCACACCTGAAGCGTCACACCATGCTCGCGGTAAAGATGCAAAAAGTCGTAGCCCTGTATCAAAGAATAGCTAAACTCCGCGTAGCTAATGCCGCTTCCGCCCTCGCCGAGTCGCGTCTGGATAAATTCTCGTCCGAGCATCATGCTCATTGGCACATGCTTGCCAACGTCACGGAGAAATGACAAGTAATTAATATTTTTAAACCAGTCAAAATTATCAACAATCTCAATATCAAGACCGTCGAACACTTGTGTGTACTGGCGGGCGATTTCGGCTTTGTTACCTGCAATTTCATCCACCGCTTTAAGGTCACGCTCATCAAGCTTACCGTCAGGATCGCCAATCATACCAGTTGCACCCCCTATGAGCATATAGACTTTGTGTCCATGCTTGGCCATATGCTGCAACATCATGGCGCTTGCCAGATTGCCGATTTGCATACCGTGTCCGCTTGGGTCTACACCAAAATACAATTTGCGAGGCTCAGTATCCAACGCAGTGATGTCGTTAAATGTGGTTTGATTTACGAACCCTCGCCATGTAAGCTCCTCTGAAAGTGTCACGGTATTTCCTCGGTTTTTATAGTTTATGTATATCAACATTAATTGTAGCAGAAATAAAGATTTTATCGGCGGGATTGTTTGCTATAATGGAACGTAATACTGCTTATGGGAAAGACTGGATTGTGACAAAGAAATCACCACGCAAGATGAGTCTCTATGCGAATTTGTCGCATAAACACAAGACGAAAAAAGATCTAAAAGCACGCAAACGCGCAGAATATTTAGCAACCCTACCGAAACACCCTATTAAGCGAACGCTTTACCGCATGCATCCTCGTCGCGTAGCGAACTATTGGTTCAGTCGAAAAGGTGGCATGATGGCACTTAAAATCACCGGCGTGATGGTGCTTTTGGGTGTACTTACGGTTGGTTCACTCTTCGCCTATTACAGACGTGACCTTGCCTATATCCGACCGAGTGAGATCGATAAGCGCGTTCAGACGACAGTCACACGATACCTTGATCGCAACAACCAACCTCTCTGGGAAGACAAGGGCGATGGCAATTATAAACAAGTCATCAAAAGTGACCAAATCAATGAGTACGTAAAAGAAGCAACCATCGCCATCGAAGATAGGGACTTTTATACACACCATGGCGTCAGCCCAACAGGTCTTGTGCGCGCAGCGTTCAATAACGCCAGTGGAGGCAGCACCCAGGGTGGCTCGACATTGACTCAGCAATTGGTCAAGCAGGTCTTCTTCGCCGATGAAGCACAAGAACGTGGCCTCGGAGGTATTCCTCGCAAAATTAAAGAAGTCATATTGGCAATTGAAGTTGAACGAATGTACGATAAAGATCAGATACTGACGCTCTATCTCAATGAGTCGCCTTACGGGGGACGTCGCAACGGCGTAGAAAGTGCCGCGCAAACGTACTTCGGCAAAACAACAAAGAAGCTAGACCTTAGCGAGGCTGCACTTCTTGCCGCAATTCCAAACCAGCCGGGTCTTTACGACCCGTACAACGAAGCCGGTCACGAAGCACTCATCGCTCGTCAACACAAGGTGCTCGATGCTATGTATGATACTGGCAAAATATCACAAGATGAGCTCGACAAAGCTAAAAAAGTCGATATACTCGCGTCAATAAAGCCCGTGGTTGAAAGCGGCGAGAACATCAAGGCACCGCATTTCGTGCTAGAAGTGCGCAAGCAACTCGAAGCAGAACTAGGTAAAGCAACGGTCGGGCGAGGTGGACTTACAGTCAAGACAACCTTAGACCTTCGTGCACAAGAAGCTGCAGAGCGAGCAGTAGCTACGGGAGCTGGTATGCTTCCGGGGTACGGAGCCGACAACATTTCACTGTCATCAGTAGATACAAAATCCGGCCAAGTGATTGCAATGGTCGGCAGTATCAACTATCAACAAGAAGGCTATGGTCAGCAAAACAGTGCAACATCACCACTAGAGCCTGGTTCAAGCATCAAGCCGATCTCCGATTTCACGCCGCTATTCAAGCAACGAGAGGGCATCAATTACGCACCTGGCTCAATTCTTCGTGACGAGAACATAGACTCGCTCTATTGCGCAGGATTCATTGGCACCTGTACAGTACATAATTACACGAATCAAACATATGGAAACGTTACTATTCGGCAATCGCTCGCCGGCTCACTCAACCGCCCTGCTGTCAAAGCTATGCATATCGCAGGAGTCGAAGATGCACTCGCTACGACACGTGCACTAGGCGACCTTTCCTACTGTACTGACAACAATAACGCTGGTCTTTCTGCGGCAATCGGCGGGGGCTGTACCGTTCGGCAAGTCGAACACACCAATGCATACGCCTCACTTGCCAGAGGAGGTGCATACAAGCCAATCAGCTACGTGCTAGAGGTCCGTAATTCTTCCAACGAAGTACTAAAAAAATGGGAAGACCCGAAGCCAAAACAAGTAGTCGACCCGCAGGTTGCATATATGATATCGAGTATCTTGAGTGACGCACAGGCTCGTACTATTACATTCGGATCACAAGCATTTGGTTTCGGGTTTGTTGTTCCGAACGTATGGACGGCATCTAAAACAGGCACGACCGAAAATGGTAGCGGACAAGCTAAAGACTCATGGTTAATGAATTACTCTCCAGCCGTAGCGACAGGCGTATGGATGGGTAATCACGACGGACGTCCACTCACCTCTAGCGACAACAGCGTCGTACGGCGCGTCTCTCACGACTACACTGAAGCTGTGCACACCCAAGTGTACCAACCTGATGGCGCGTGGCAGCCCAACCAACAAGTTGATCGCCCTGAGGGGATTAAAGACATGGTAGTAAATGGTCGCCGCGATATCTACCCATCATGGTTCGACCAGAATGCTGGGCGTACGAGTGAAAAGTTAACGTTCGATAAAGTATCAAAGAAAAAGGCAATTGACTGTACGCCCGATGCAGCTCGTATAGAAATGGACGTCCTTAAAACGACAGACCCTATCACCAAGCAACCTGCCTACATCGCGCCAGACGGCTATGACGCATCAAAAGATGACGATATACATAGGTGTGAGGACGTGAAGCCATCGGTCAATGTTACGGTCGGCAAGTCAGATGGCAATCAAGTCGAGATAATCGCCAATGTCACTCAGGGTACTCATGCGCTCAGTGTCCTGAGGATACAAGTCGGCGGCAACCTTGTGGCGGAAGTTCCTGTTGGTGGCAGCGGAAGCTATAGCACAACTGCAACCGTAAACGGCTCTCAGAGCATTACCGCTACCGTTGAAGATCAAGCACTGTATACTGGCTCAGGTTCGCGCGAATATAAGCCGAAAGATGATTAAAGCCTAGAGCTAATAAAAATACACACCGATCGGTGTGTATTTTTAATGCGCCAGATGTGCTAACTATTTATTGCTTATTTATAAGGTCCATCAGCGAATCTTCATTTGTTTTGCGCGAATTATTACGCTCACGTGAAGGCTTTTTGCTCACTCTCGGTTGCTTAGTTGCGACAGGTGTCGGCGGCGCAGCGGGAGCGGAATTGTGCTCAGTCACGGCAGCCACCGTGGACTCAGCCGGTGCAGCCGGAGCTTTACGGCCAGTCGTTTTGCGAGAGATAAGGCGCCGTACAGGCTGCTTGTCTAGCTTCTTTGCACCACCTGCACCTACGCCAGACCTGCTGCCAGCGAGGCGTGCAAACATCATTTTGCCAGCGTCTGTCTGTAACAAGCGAATAAATTCAACTTCTTTCTTAGTGCCAACAAATTTGGAGGCGTTTTCTACCACCACCATTGTACCGTCATCGAGGTAGCCAACGCCCTGATGACTGTCTTGCCCATGCGTTACAAGGTCGATCACTAACCGTTCACCTGGCATATGCACTGAACGTATGTTTTTTGCAAGCTCGTTAATGTTGAGTACTGCGATACCCTCCACCTGTGCAACCTTATTGAGGTTGAAATCGATAGTACAAATGCTCGCATGATGCTTCTTAGCTAGTTCAATTAAACGTTCGTCAACCCCTTCTAGCGCCGCGCCGTCTTGCTGAATACGTACTGAGATTGTTTCGATGCCCTGCAACTCACGCGCTAAGTCCATGCCTTTACGCGCTTTCAGGCGCTTATCATTGTCCGAGCCGTCGGCAAGTGTTTGCAGTTCTCGCAGCACACTGCGAGGTATCACGAGCTCACCCGGAATAAATCCAGCATGCGCTATCGCGAGTATACGGCCGTCAATTAGCACAGATGTATCCACATAGATACTTTGGCGCGCTACACGACTTTCCTTGAGCACTAGACGATACGAAAGATAACTCGTCTGTGCGAGCACAATAAGTGCAATGATTATGATAATGTAATCCATTTTTCTCCTACTTTTGCAGATACTCGACTAGTGCCGAGCGCATATCTGCAACTTCTTTTATAAATACATTAGGCTTATACTGCGCCGGTGCTAGCGCATGCGTAAAGCCTAGTTTTTTTGATTCAGCGATGCGTTTGTCGACACCCTTTGCCGAACGAACCTCTCCGCCAAGTCCAACTTCACCAAACACGACCGTGCCTTTTGCAAGCTTACGGCCAGCTGCCGCACTAGCAATCGCCATACACACTGCCAAGTCTGCAGCCGGGTCACTCAATTTCATGCCGCCAACGACATTGATATAGACATCTTTGTCAGATAATTTTAACTTAGTGCGTCTCTCTAACACTGCGATCAAAAGATTGAGACGGTTGAGATCGAACCCCGAGGCTGTACGCTTAGGATACCCGAAACTCGTCGGGTTGACAAGCGCCTGAATCTCTACCAGTAGTGGGCGATTGCCCTCAAGTGTCGCAAGCACAACCGACCCATCTTCGTCGCGGCGTTCTGCAAGCAGTGCGGCCGAGGGATTCTCAACTACCCTCAAACCCTTTTCATCCATTTCAAAGATTGCCGCTTCGTTAGTTGAACCATAGCGATTTTTGACAGCTCGCACAAGCTTGAATCCACCATATCTATCACCTTCGAATTGCAACACGACATCTACCAGGTGCTCAAGTACCTTAGGCCCGGCAATAGAACCTTCTTTCGTCACATGCCCCACCAGTATCACCGCTGCGCCTGTCTCTTTGGCGGCGCGAATCACCACATTGCTGCTATTGGTAATCTGACTGACCGTTCCGGGTGCAGAACTTATCTCAGCGAGACTTAATGTTTGGATTGAGTCGATGACGATTAGCTGGTACTTACCGCTTCTTATGGTCGCAGCAATATCATCTGCACTCGTAGAAGAGACAAATCCCAGCTGCTCTTCTCCGTGCGCGCCAAGACGCTCCGCCCGCTGCTTTACTTGATGTGCAGATTCTTCACCGCTGGCATACAGTACGCTATGGCTTTTCGCGATGTGTGCCGAAACTTGCAGCAAAAGCGTACTTTTACCCATACCCGGTTGACCAGCTAGCAGTGTCACACCCCCAGGGAGCACACCACCGCCTAACACCGTATCCAAATCAGCAATACCAGTCGCTAAGCGGCCTATACGCTCTTCTGGGTCGATAGAGCCCAGCGTTTGAGCGGCCAACACCGAACCACTCGCGCTACTGCGATCTACAGCAGACTTGCCCGCTTGCACGGGTGCTTGTTCGACAAGCGTATTCCATTCGCCGCAGTTCTCACAGCGTCCCATCCATTTTGAATACGTTGCTGCACACTGCTGGCACACAAATTGTTGTTTTGGCTTTGCCATATATCACAAGTATACCCTACTTAGATACTTGGCGCAGGGGCCAAGCTACTATCAAGTGAGCGCGTTAAACTGTTCGATTCATCGACTGTTTTGTTGTACGAGAGTCTCTTTGCTTCGTAATTTGCTATTTTGACATCTATTACCTCTCGCCGCTGCTTCAGCTCATCGACACGCGAGAGCAACGCAGCTCGTGCAGCCTGAAACTCTGTTTCGGTGGCGTAAGTTCCCGTGTCTGCTTGTGCATTGAACTGTTCAATGTCGGCGTTGAGCGAAGAAATATCGGCGTTATATTGATCAGAAGAGATGTTAATATCATCGGACAGTGTTTCGAGCTCAGTCTTAAGCTGCTCAGAGCTTTGCCTCAGTTCTTCAAACTTTGAGTTATATGAACCATGCAGAGCGACGACTTTCTGCCTGTCGTCGAAGTAGGTGTCATAGTGTTCCTCGAGCCCTGAGCTCACAGTTTTTACTTCTGTCGCAATAATAGAATGTAGTTCATTATTATGCTCACCCGGCTCAGTTCTGGCATAATATGCCATCCTTTCTTTCAGTGCGTCGTCGTCGGACTGGGCGAGGACTTTTTGGTACTCCACGTCGAGCAGCGAATTGACGCGCGACTTCTCCTCCTCTGGCATACGTTCATAGGCGGCATGTAGCATCTCGTGAGCAGCCGTCACTTCTTTAATACCGGCCAGTCGCTCATCGGCAATATCATAGATAAATATTTTCCTGCCGCTGTAACATCCTAAGATGGCACTGCTTTCCTCTTGGCGCTTGCACTCCTGGTTAAAACTCGATGCATCGCTGAGTACGGGACGAGAAGCGTAGAAATAGAACCTTCCTTTTTCACCCATGCCTGATTCTGTTACCAGCTGTTCGATACTTTTGGTTGGCGAGTACTGCCACACGACAATCTGGTCAAGAACATACTGGCGATTGAGAAATAGCCAACCTGCCGCAGCCAAAAACAGTATAGTCGCGATAAGGCTTACTATCGCCGGGGCACTACCGCTACTTCGACGCGTGCTCGTAATCACCTGCCACCACCACTTTTCCTTGTTTTGTACTCGCCGTCACTATGGCACCTTTTGCAAATGCGCCACTTATCACGCCTTCGGCTATCTCGTGCTCTAACTCATCCTCAAGAACACGCCTCAGTGGCCGTGCGCCATTGTCGCGGTCGTACCCATGGTCTATGAGCAAACGCTTTGCTGCCGGTTTGACGACCAGTGCAACACCCTTCTTCACCAATCGCTCCCTTAGCTCATCTATAAGACGGTCAAATATCCTTGACACCTCTTTGCGGGTCAGTGCACGGAATGTGATAATGCCGTCAAACCGATTAATAAGCTCTGGTCGCATGAAATCAGCCAGCGCTTCTCGAGCCGACGCGGCATTGCGGGCATGCAATTGATCGAGTTCGTTTTCATCTTGCTTAGTTTTCAAGTCGAACCCGAGTGTTGCTTCTCGTCGCATTGCTTCTGCACCAAGGTTGCTAGTGAGAATAATCACCGTGTTGGTAAAATCAACCGTGCGGCCAGAAGCGTCGGTCAGTTTACCGTCTTCGAGTAGCTGCAGCAGCATATGGAACACCGAAGGATGCGCTTTTTCGATTTCATCAAATAGTACGACGCTATATGGCTGTCGTCGTATTTTGTCGGTCAAATGGCCACCGTCTTCGTAACCCACATAGCCTGCAGGCGCACCAAGCAGTCGCGATGTATTGTGCTTTTCGGCAAACTCACTCATATCTATCTTGATAAGTGCTTCGTCACTACCAAATACCTCGCGCGCTATCACCCGAGCTAACTCTGTCTTGCCCACTCCGGTTGGACCCATAAATACAAATGAACCGATCGGTCGCTTATCGGTACCGACTCCGCTACGGCTACGGCGAATCGCACGCGCCACCTTGGCTACGGCTTCATCTTGGCCGATAACTTGCTTGGACAAATGCTTTTCAAGTTGTGACAGAATTCTGGCTTCATTTTTCTGAACTCTAGTAGCGGGTATGCCCGTCATTACCGATACAGCGCGCGCCGCGTCATCGCTTAGCAGCTTGACGGGTGATTTTTTCTCAGCCTCTTCACGCAACTCATTTACCTGTGACTGCAGTTGGCTTATGCGAGTTTTATAAAGCGCCGCACGTTCATACTCTTCGCTGGCCACAGCTTCTTCCATTTTCTCATTCAGCTGCTTTAGCTCTCTGGTGTAATCGCGAATTTTGCTCGGCTTCTTGCCGTGCTTCACCCGTATAAGTGCTGCCGCCTCGTCTATCACGTCGATAGCTTTGTCGGGCATAAACCTGTCCTTGATGTAACGATCGGCCATATGCACGGCATCTTCGATTACCTCGTCGCTCATGCTTACTCCATGATGTTTTTCGTAGTACGGTCGTAGCCCCTTAACAATAGCGATAGTATCGCGAATACTTGGCTCTGGCACCTTAATCGTCTGGAAACGTCGTTCAAGTGCTGAATCTTTTTCGATATGCCGACGGTACTCATCGAGCGTGGTTGCCCCTATGAGGCGCATCTCACCACGTGCGAGTGCAGGCTTCAGTAAGTTTGCGGCATCGAGTGCGCCCTCTGCTGCCCCGGCACCTACGAGCAAGTGCAACTCGTCTATAAACACAATCGAGTGTTGTTGTTCTTTGAGTGCCAAAACAACCTTCTTCAGCCTATCCTCGAACTCTCCACGATATTTCGTGCCAGCTATCATAGCCGCAAGGTCGAGCTGCACGATCCGCTTATCGAGCAAATGGTCTGGTACCTCTTCGGTTGCAATCCTTTGCGCAAGTCCCTCGACAATTGCCGTTTTACCAACTCCCGGCTCACCTATCAGCACGGGATTGTTTTTTGTGCGGCGGCTCAGTATTGTCACCATGCGCTCCACCTGCGCATCGCGACCTATCACGGGGTCTAATCCACCGGCTCGCGCCTTCGCGGTAAGATCAACGCCAAACGTATCAAGTATACTTGGCTTTCGTCGCTGTTTTTCCGATTCTATGACGATATCTTGTGACTCTAGATTGTTCTGCCGCGTAAAGAACGACTCGAGGTCGCCAGATACAGCCTCTACGTCAACGCCCATATCGGCAAGCAGTACTGTAGAATATGCTCTGTGCCAAGCGAGTCCTGATTGTACTCCTGTGCGACCTGCCAGCTCATACGGAGCGTCACTTTTGCGGTCTCGCTAAGTGTATTAACCCCTACGTGTACCGCCTGCACTACCGGCTTTAAGCCTAAAGCGACCTCGGCTTTATCGAGAGTAACCCCTGCATCGGCCAATACCTTCGCACCAACACTAGAACCTTGCGCGAGTACACCGAGCAGCAGATGTTCTGTACCTATAAATTTACTGCCATAGCCACGGGCAATAGAATCTGCATGATACAGGCTAGTACGGGCGTTGTCCGTCAAATGGGCGACAAACTCTGCAAATTCATCAGACATAATGTTTCCTCCGTGTTGTAACCGCAAGTGTGCTACTTCACATTATACGATAATCTTATACTTTTCAGTATACATGCTTTCTGGCACTCGAGTCAAGCGAGTGCCAACTAAGTATCTTTTACGTGCTCGGGGTGCAATTCTTCCAGTAGGTACATTCCATCCGACTGGCGGTCGAACTCAACATGAAAATGTTGCTGAAAGTAATCTCCGTTTTGCACAATTCTGTAGTCGACATAGGCGTCGTCTTCGTCGTCGTGCGAAGCTACAGGGCCACTGTAGATATTCACTTCCCTGCCCTGAGCAGGTTCAAGCCGGTAGTTCATCGAGGTTGCCTGCCCCATGACGCGAAAGCTACGTACTTCTACGGCAAATGGCGCATCATTCTGCAACCATACGTGCGTCGTCATATTCGAACCGTTGCGCCGAGAGACAAGGCGCGTTACTCGGATTTCAGGTATAACTTTGTGGCCGTTTTGACGGATAGCATCTACGGTAGGTACCTGCTGAGAAGCGCCTGTGTCCGTAGATTGCCGATGCGCGTTATTTTCGTCAAATATTGGCTCCCCTTTTGCCATTTTGCCCATAAAATCAAATATTCCCATACCTCCATTATACCAAAACCGCTCACATGCGGAGCGGTTTTGTATATTCTAAATAAGCAAGCTCGGGTTTATTCGTCAGAACCTTCGAGTGCATCAAGCAGACTGTCCTCGATGTTCTTCTTAGATTTCGGCTCTGTTGGTGTCACTTCTTTCGCTTCGATATCAAGTTCATAGCCGCTCAGTTGACTAGCCAGGCGAACATTCTGTCCACCACGGCCGATAGCGATCGACTGCTGATCTTCCGCCACATACACTTTCACTCGCTTATCAGCCTCGTCAATATCAAGGCCAACAACCTCTGCCGGACTAAGTGCATTGCGAATATACATATCGATGTTCTCGTCGTAAGGCACAATGTCGATCTTCTCTTGATCGCCTACTTCGTTCATTACAGCCTGAACACGAGTACCGTGTCCGCCAACGAATGTACCGACAGCGTCAACGCCCGGAACAGTGCTTGCAACCGCGATCTTCGTGCGTCGGCCAGCTTCACGAGCGATACCTTTGATTTCAACTGCTCCTGTTTCCATTTCTGGAACCTCTTGACGGAACAAATATTCGATAAACGCCTCGTTACCCCGAGAAAGAATCAACTGAGGACCACGATTGTCACGTTCGATATCTTTGATGAATACTTTAATGCGCGCGCCAACGCTGTAGAACTCGCCTTGTATTTGTTCGCTATGTGGCAAAATACCCGTAGCTTTCCCGAGCTCTACGCGCACTACTCGTGGCTCAACACGCTGCACGACACCAGTCACGACTGTGCCAATCTTATCTTCGTACTCTTCGAGGACGATTTCACGCTCTGCTTCGCGTAGACGCTGCAACACCACTTGTTTGGCAGTTTGTGCTGCAACACGACCAAATTTCGTCACTTCGAACATCTCTTCGACTTCATCGCCTACGACCGCGCCTGCTTTGTACTTCTGGGCTTCTTCAACATCAAGTTCAATTGCGTCGTTGATTGGGTCTTCGACGACTTCACGCACAACGTATACCTTTGCCGTTCCTTCTACGGTATTGAGCTCTGCGCGCACATTCTGCTCACGCTCACCGTTATCACGACGCCATGCAGCTGCGATTGACTGTTCAATAACACTCATCACCGTTTCTTCTGGTAGGTTTTTTTCTTCTGCGATTGTACGAACCGCAAGAAGCAGTTGTTTAAGATTAATGTCTTCCATGTATATAAAACTCCTTTTGTTTAGCTATGAAAAAATCCGACCTGCTGGCCGGAGTTGTACTCCTTTATAGTACGCGCTGGATGTAACTTTGTCAAACACTAATGCGTTGACCACATACTGCTTGCCTTTGTTTATTTATTGCCACAAGCGTGATACCATAGCTATAAAAGAAATTAGCAACACTCTAGGAGGTGGGACTCAATGCACAAACCGTATATATTGGCGATTGGTGATATCGTGACCGATGCATTTATTAAGCTCAAAGACGACGAAGCCGAAGTAATTACAGATGAACACGGCAATAAAAAACTCATCCTCCCTTTCGGCACCAAACCGCCATATGATCATGTTGATATCGTGCAAGCGGTCGGCCCCTCGCCTAATGCAGCAGTGGCATTCTCCCGTCTAGGCGCTAATGCTGGCCTCATGGCGTATATGGGCGACGACACTCCTGGCCAAGATATGCTTGGCTACCTTAAGGAGCAGCACGTCGACACATCGACTATCTCAATCGCAGAAGGGGAAAAGTCAAATTACTGGTATGTCCTACGATACGGCGCAGAACGAACTATCCTAGTTAAGAATGAAAAGTACGACTATACCTGGCAAGAACCGAATGAAGTGCCCGAATGGATTTATCTTAGTGCCCTCGATGGCGCCTCTTGGCAGCTTCACATGGAACTTCTCGAGTATCTTGGCAAACACCCAGATACAAAACTTGTGTTTCAACCTGGAACATTCCATTTCAAATGGGGTGCAGAAAAACTGGCTGAGGTGTACGCACGTTCACACATGGTATGTATGAACAAAGAAGAGGCTGCTGACGTGACTGGGCGCGCGCTAGAGAATCTCGAAGACTTGTTCGATGGGCTCCACAATCTTGGGCCGGAGGTCGTAGTCATAACTGATGGCCCAAATGGCTCATATGCTTCAGATGGCAAGAAAATCATCTCCATCCCCAACTACCCTGATCCTAAGCCTCCACTCGACAGGACGGGAGCCGGTGACGCATTTGCTTCAACCATAACAACCGCTCTCGCTCAGGGTGAGAGTCTTGAGACCGCCCTTAGCTGGGCACCTATCAACAGCATGAATGTGTGTCAGCATCTTGGCGCCCAGGCAGGCCTACTCAGTAAGGATGACATCTTGCAACTTCTGGCAGACGCTCCAGCAGAATATATTCCCACTGTCATATCTGGCTCTTCGGAGCAGTCACCCGAAGAAATTGCTCAATCGCTTGTTGAGAACCCCAAGGGAATATTTGCAGCCGATGAAAGCGGTGGCAGTATCCACAAGCGATTCGAACAATACGGCATCGACGACAGCGAAGAGGTTCGTCGCACATACCGACAGCTTTTCTTTACCTCACCTGGTATCGAGACCCACCTCAGCGGCGTTATTCTATTCGACGAGACAGCACGGCAAAAAGCTGACGACGGCACACCGTTTCCGGAGCTCCTACAGTCACGTGGTATTATCCCTGGCGTAAAAGTCGACAAAGGCATCGTGCCACTTCCGGGCTTTGAGGGCGAAGGAGTCACCAGTGGACTCGACGGGCTACCAGAGCGACTCGCCGAATATTACGCTATGGGCATTCGCTTTGCAAAATGGAGAGCAGCATTTACCGTAACCGATACTCTGCCGAGCGATGCGGCAATAGCAGCAAACGTGCATGCTCTTGCCCGCTACGCGCTCGATTGTCAAAACGCCGGCATCGTGCCGATTGTTGAACCAGAGATTGTTCATGAAGGTGATTTCACCATAGAGCGCGCCAAAGCGGTAAGCTCTCGTGTGCTCGATGCACTGTTTGAAGAGCTTGCACTCCTTGGCGTACATCGAAAAGCAATGCTACTCAAGACCAGTATGGTACTGGCTGGCAGCAAGCAGCCTCAGTCATCGCCCGAAGCAGTTGCGGTGGCCACGGTAGACGTCTTCTCTCACCATGTTCCACACGACCTCGCAGGAATCGTATTCTTGTCAGGTGGCCAAGAACCACTGCAGGCTACGAATAACCTGCAAGCTATCACCAACAAGGGTGCGCAGGCCTGGCCAATCACATTTAGCTATTCACGCGCGCTACAAGAGCCCGTTATCCAAGCATGGAGCGGTAAGTCCGAGAACCTGTCACATGCACAGGACCTGTTTAAAAAACTCGTTCAAGCCAATAGCAACGCGACTATTCAGCAAGATTCTATTAAAACAATATTCTAGTCATTCATAACGAGAAGGGCGACCGCTTCGCTAGTGCGGTTATTATGCACGAACACAGTCAGCTCATTGTGTGACGAAGTCACCTCGACAAGGTTTATACCTCGATTTGCGAGAATTTGTAGCACATACGCACACACTCCTGGAACCGGTAAGTGTCCTATCCGCAGTTTTACAGTAATACCTACGATATCCCTTGAGGTTACAGTCCCCTGGAGGGCTGTCTCAAGTTCATCGATTACTTCGGTACGTCCGATCAACGCCGTATACCATAAACCTCGCGTGTAGACCATGTATTCATTTTGCTCGTGCAATCTCTTCGCCGCAGTAAAGAACTGATCCATACTCGTCTCAGACTGAGGAATAGTCAAAACCCCCAGCCCAGACTGCACCGAAACCTCCCCTAAGTACGCGCTGTAATCTACAGCGTCTTGGTCAGTCAAGGTTTTTGCCACCCTGTTGAGCGCGATAGTAATGGCCTCTACTGATACGCGCTCGCCCACATCATGCTCAATGTCCGGCTTAATACGCCGCGCAAGCGATGAGTAGTTGATGATACCATGGCGCATATGTAGCGCGTACGACGGATTTCTCTGTACCCAGCTGCGGACTCTATCGGTGACAGTTATCATTATCTGATCAATTCTAAACAATTAGTACTAATATTGATCATAATAAATATATTTTTGTCATATGTCAATATAGCGCACTATACTTCGTACCATGACAACAGAAAGAATTCACACCAGGCTCGCTACGGCCGACGACATACCTGCAATTCGCGGCATGTATGACACACTCAAACAGTTTCAAAGCTATCCCGCATTTCGTTCGAAAGCATTTCATAAGGCAATAGGCCACATTATTGAAAACTCCAGTGGCAACGAGCAGATATTCGTTGCCACAACCCCTGACAACACACCCGTCGGCATGGCGCATATGGAGCGAGTATTCTCGCTTAACCCCGAAAGCAGACGTTCTGCATTCGAGCTCACACACCTGTACGCAGACGAAAGCCAGAGCTACACATCGCCGATACAACTAGTAGATCACGTCGCGCGTTCTATCATATACGGCGCGCGTTCACGCCGCAACGGCGCGTCAGCTTCTTTATCAATCGATAGCTCCGACACAAATAGTTTCGACGCGCTACTTACGCGATACCGCTACAATGGAGGCGTTAATAGAATTCGCTACACAGAGCAAGACCTACGTACCATGGGCTCCAGAGCAATCGAACGCGAGTTCCAGCCAGACGCATTTACTGAACCGGAATTTGTTGACCCGGACAACGTCGTAGTACCGTTTCCATCGCCAACTTTTCAGCAGACGTAACCCAGAGAGAATAGGCTTGCTTTACCGCAATCTGCCGGGCAACGTACTGACAGCGAAACGACTTGTCTGCAGGTAGCCACGTGGCCGCGTCTCCATCGCTTTTTTGCTGATTTGCCGCGCCGTCGACAGCTACAAGATTAAGCGGATCATTCGCAAACGAACGGCGCTGCTCGCTCGACAGCTGCTGGGCGCCAGTTTGCCACGCATTACTCAGTGCTACAACATGATCAATCTGCACATCATCGCTCGTCGTCTTACCCCTAGTAAACTCAATCTGTGCACCTGTGTATGGATCTTGTAGCGTACCACTCACTACCCTGCAGTTGTCATCCGTCTGAGTGTCGTCTAGATCACGCCGCAATATAATATTGCGAAGATCGCACTCGGCTAACCTACCCCATCCGCTACTAAATTGCGCGCGCTCGTAGCCTGTTTTGGGTGCACGTCCCTTTACCTCAAGACTACTTAAAATACTCTGCGCGGTGGGCGAATCCGACAGCTCCTGCTTTGCTGGGGCATCGGGCGCATGACGTGGCTCCTGCACTACAAGCAATTCATCTTGGGCCATATCATATGCCAAGGAAGATAAGCTTACTATCGCTACGATAAGTACTACAACGAGTCGGCGAACTTTGAGATTTGGTTTCATATACTCCTATTTAACTTTGTTACAATGGGTATATGCAAACTTTTTCTCATCTACTCGATTCATTCGTACCCGAACACTATGATTTATCACTCACTCTTGATCGCACAGCCCGTACTTTCCACGGCACGGTTAGCGTCGCTGGTTACGTACATGGTACGCACATAGCCCTTCACGCAAAAGACCTCGACATTACTTCGACCACCATTGATGGCCAGGTTGCAGAGTGGCAACTAAAGGACAACGATGAGCTACGTATTACAAGCAACTCCATAACCGCGGGTGAGCATATCGCCGTGATTCAATTTTCCGGCACAATAACCGATGCGATGCATGGCCTGTACCCGTGCTATTTTGAAGTTGAAGGCAAGAAAAAAGAGCTACTTGCAACTCAGTTCGAAAGCCATCATGCGCGCGAGGTGTTTCCTTGTGTTGACGAACCTGCGGCCAAAGCAACGTTCGACCTGACGCTCACCACCGAAAATGACGTGTCAGTACTTGGCAACATGCCTATCGAATGGCAACGAAACGAGCCCGAGGGTTTAGTAACGAAGTTTCAAACAAGCCCGAAAATGAGCAGCTATTTGCTTGCTTTTGTCGTAGGTGAGCTTCAGAAAAAATCCGCCACCACCAAAGACGGCGTCGAAGTGAACATCTGGGCAACACATGCACAACCTACCGCGTCGCTAGATTTTCCTCTTGATATAGCCGTACGCAGTATTGAGTTTTACAACGATTATTTCGGCACATCCTACCCCCTACCGAAGGCCGACCATGTCGCGTTACCCGACTTTAGCTCTGGAGCTATGGAAAACTGGGGGCTTATCACCTACCGCGAGATGGCCTTACTCGCGGACCCACGCACCACCAGCATCTCAAGTCGACAATACATTGCAACCGTTATTGCACATGAGCTTGCGCATCAGTGGTTCGGCAATCTTGTGACCATGAAGTGGTGGAATGATCTCTGGCTCAATGAAAGTTTTGCAACGCTTATGGAATACGTGGCAGTTGACGCACTACACCCAGAATGGAATATTTGGCTTGATTTTGCGACACACGAGTCTATTGCCGCACTCAGACGCGATGCGCTCGATGGAGTACAGGCGGTACAGGTAGACGTCAATCATCCGGACGAAATCAGCACCTTATTTGACCCAGCAATCGTCTACGCCAAGGGAGCTCGCCTACTCCGCATGATACAGCATTTTGTTGGCGAAGATGCATTTCAACGCGGTCTCGCGCAGTATTTTAAAGAGTATTCATACGACAACACAATTGGCGACAATCTTTGGCAGGCGCTTTCAAACGCAAGCGGAAAAAACATTGTTGAGATGATGAATACATGGACGTCTCAGCCTGGATATCCCGTCGTACACGCTTCTCTGTCAGACGGTAAAGCGACACTATCGCAGGAACAATTCTTTATCGGCAGCCATACCAATACGGGTGCGAGGTGGCCTATCCCTCTCAATGCTACGACAGAGTCAGCACCCGAGCTGCTAACCGAAGAAAGCATCTCCTTCACAGTTCCTGCCGACACAGCTTTTGCGCTGAATTCCGGCGATACAGCACACTTTATCACCCACTACGATAATGAGCTTTTTGCACGTATCGTAGGCTCCGTGCAGCACGGCACAATCGATAGTCTTTCGAAAATTCAATTCTTGCACGAAGCAACACTTCTCGCACGCGGCGGGGTACTTGCGTCCGATCAACTACTACCACTTCTGGACGCCTACAAACACGAGACAAGTGAACCTGTCTGGAATATCATATCGCTTGCACTCGGAGAGCTCAAAAAGTTTGTACAAGACGATACAGAAGCAGAGCAAAAGTTACGCCTGTTTTCAAAAGATATCTCCTCAACACTTTACAAAGAGCTCGGTTGGCAGCCGCAGGAAGGCGAGTCAGAGGAAAGAACTAAACTTCGCAGTACAATCTTAGGTCTTACGCTATATGGAGAGGACACTGAAGCAATTGCAACCGCTCAATCAATCTATGAGGCCACCTCACTAGAAGAGATCGATCCTGAGCTTCGTGCGCTTGTCATCAGTTCAGTTGCACGCTATGGAGACGGACATATAGTCGATTCATTGCTAGAACGTTACCGTAGCACTTCGAGTGCAGAGCTCAAACAAGATATCGCCATCGGGATCACCAGTACGCGTGTAGCCGAAAAAATTGATTTGCTACTCGCTTCAATCAAGAACACCGAAATAATCAAACCTCAAGATGTAGCGCGCTGGTTTGTATATCTGGTGCGTGGGCGCGAATCGCGGGCGCAAGCGTGGCAGTGGATGCGCGACAACTGGCAGTGGATCGAACAGACCTTTGGGGGTGACAAGAGCTACGATGACTACCCTCGTTATAGTGCCGGTGGCCTTACTACTAAGCAGCAACTTGCCGAATACAAGGAGTTTTTTACTCCAAAGCAAGACATCCCTGCGCTCACGCGTGCAATTCAACTCGGCATAAGTGAAATTGAGGGTAAGGTCGAACTGATTGCGCGCGATCAACCTGCTGTCATCGCTGCGCTTAAACAGCTATAAATCCACGCTAGACGGATTCA
Source organism: Candidatus Saccharibacteria bacterium GW2011_GWC2_48_9 (assembly GCA_001003725.1). Taxonomy (GTDB): domain Bacteria; phylum Patescibacteriota; class Saccharimonadia; order Saccharimonadales; family Saccharimonadaceae; genus Mycosynbacter. The sequence continues at coordinate 113,412 of LCPR01000005.1, read as the reverse complement.
ATATATGCTTCCACCATCGGCGGTGATCCGGTAAGCGCAACGGCAGATACTGCAAGTTGCGTATCTGTGATCTTATGAGTATGTGCAAACAGTTTCGCGGCAAAACGCATCTGGTTGAGCTTTTTTGAGGTAATAGCTGCAAAGCCGCCACCCTGGTTGGGCTGTCGACGATATTTCACTTCAGTAAAATATACAACTTCATCTTTTCGTGACACGATGTCGATTTCGCAGTATTTCGTTTTCCAGTTGCGTTCGACGATCTCGTGACCAAGTTGAATAAGATGGTTAGCGGCCTCATCTTCCGCCTCATCACCAATCCGCGTAGTAGTGTCTGTGGTCTTCGCATTAACTACTACACCCTGCCCATAGGCAGTCGGCGGTGAATCGTTGCGATATTTTGCTAGTGGCGCAAAGCTCAATCGATGCAGTGGCGTTACCCCGCAGCTGTTAATGGCGGCTCTATGCGCGGCCGTGCCGTACCCTACATGATTACTAAAGCCATACCCAGGGTGTATCTCGTCCTGCTGCGACATGTAGGTATCGCGCGCCACTTTAGCGATGATTGATGCCGCACTCACACTCGGCACAAGCAGGTCAGCTTTTTTCATTGTTGTCACATACCGGCCTTTTGACGTAGCTGCAAGAAAGTTAATTGTTCCGTCGATGATAATCTCGTGATATGGTGCCTTCACCTGCTCGACAGCCCGCTTTGTTGCGAGCACCAATGCGCTACTGAGTCCGATATCATCGATCTCATGTGCGTGCACCCAGCCAAGCCCGTAGCCACTCGCCTTTTCACGAATCTCAACATCAAGTGCATCGCGTCGCTTTTTCGAGAGTTTCTTGCTATCCGTCAAACCATCGATCTCACAACCGCCAAGTACTACCGCACCTACAACAAGGGGTCCCGCCCAAGGTCCTCGTCCCACTTCATCAATACCAAGAATCATATACTTCTATTGTAGTACAGTGCGCGTATACAGCCTACGTTCTCTCTAATTTCAAGAAAAACATCCCCGAGCGAGGATGTTTTATGTACTAAACCAGATACCTTAGAGGTATTTAGGCTTTGGCTTCTTCGATAGCTGGTTCTTCGGCTTTTGGAGCTTCAGCAACCGTATTGATAGCCTCGCGGTCAAATTTGACAGCCTTGAGACGAGCACTTTTACCGCTTCTATCACGTAGGAAGCTCAAGTAGTTTCGTCGAACCTTGCTGCGACGCGTCACTTCTACCTTATCAACCAATGGGCTGTGTAGCATGAAGCTTTTTTCAACGCCGATACCGCTAGTAATTTTACGTACAGTAATACGACTCGTGTGTGAATCTTTGTTGTCTGTACGGATAACAACGCCTTCAAAAACCTGAATACGTTCTTTGCTACCTTCTTTAATTTTTTGGTGCACACGTACTGTGTCACCGCTACGAACATCGACAACAGCGTGTTTTTTCTGTTCGTCGTTCACTTTCTTGATTAGTGCAAAACTCATATGTCTCTCGCTTTACTATTTTATAACTACAATCAACTACCAACTATAGCATAGCTTCACTATATTTCCAAGTCGTCATGTAGCTATATCGATCGATTTACTTCTTCGAGTGTTGTCTCTCCACGGAGTGCAGCCAACACGCCAGCTTGTATAAGAGTAATCATGCCATTTTCACGGGCTACTTTTTCGATAGATTCTGTATGCACGTCGACCACATCGCCGCGAAGGAATTTTTGTATCTCCGGGTTCACGACCATCTGCTCCATTACCGGCACACGACCTTTGAATCCAAACGGTACTTCCGGTGTCGCCACGGGCCTCCAGAGTTTGAACGTGTCAAGATCCGGCACATTGGGCGTATCGGCAGGTATACCTTCGAGAGTTTTTTTCACCCATGCGCGAGTTGCTTCGTCCGGCTCATATTCTTCCTTACTCTCGTCCCAAAGCCTGCGCACGAGGCGCTGTGCAATTAGTAAGCGAACTGCCGAGCTAAATATAGGGTTCTGTCCAATCATATCAATCATACGGCTAAACGCCGCCGAGGTAGAGTTCGCGTGAAATGAACTGAGCACAAGGTGACCCGTAATTGATGCCTGTATCGCCGTCTTCGCCGTTTCCTGGTCACGAATCTCACCAACCATCACCACATCTGGATCGAGTCGCAATACAGAGCGTAGACCATCGGCAAAATGATGTCCAGCAGTTGTGTCGATAGGAATTTGAGTAATACCCGGAATGGTATTTTCAACAGGATCTTCCAGCGTTATGATCTTACGGTCATCGCTATTGAGAGCATTCAGAATACTATACAAAGTAGTGGACTTACCGCTACCAGTAGGCCCCACCATAAGTAACATGCCTCGCGGATGGCCAACGATTTCTTTAATTTCTTTCATTTCTTTTTCGGCAATGCCCAGAAAATCAAGGTTGAGCTGCGCTGTGTCAAAGTTGAAGAGTCGCATTACCACATCTTGACCATACAGTGTCGGCACGGCCTCAATACGCAAATTCAATAGATGCGTAGCCCCATCACGCGTCACCTCTTTGTTCATGTGTCCAGATTGCGGTGTTGTAGCGGCAGTCGAGATATTTGCTCGAGAGCTCAGTGCAGCCATGAGCACACGATAACGATCTTTTTCAAGATTCGCTACAGAGTGCAATGCACCGTCGATACGCATACGAATACGAATAAATGTGCGCTGATTTTCTATGTGAATGTCGGAAGCGCCTAGCTTGTCTGCTTGATCTATCAAGTAATCGAATACAAGGTCTGTGCCCACGGAGTTAAGTGTTTGAGATACCGAAGCAATAGTTTCACTGTCACCAGCCTTCGCGATCTCAATATCATCATAGATAACCTCTTTCGGAGGGTCAAAGCGATTCATCAGTACCTTGTAGCCCGATTGACTAATCAGTAGAAACTGCACGCTTCTACCGTCTTCGACGTATTCCCCTTCGATTTTCTTGATAATAGATTGTGGAGTGATACTCGTCACACCAAACCGAGTTTGGGTACTTTCATCTCCTTTGACAAGTGGCACCATCTTGTTCATGTGCATCTCTTTTATAGAAATCACATCCATGGCAAGTGGCAAATTAAGTTCTATCTCACGAGTATCTAAATATTGCAGACCAAGAATCGTCGAACGCTTTTGCGTTGATTTTTCGTCGTGATCACGACGCGTTTCTTGAATTTTTTTTTCGTCCATTGCTATTACTATAGCATATAAACGCTTACGCTAAACAATGACCTTTTGCGTGAATTACTAGCTTTTATAGCCGTAACATTTTATGATGGAAAGACTGGCACGGCACATACTATATATACACTATGACAAAAAGAAAAATTATCCTCATCGCCCACAACATCCGCTCTACCCATAACGTAGGGGCTTTTTTACGTACCTGCGATGGATTCGGCGTTGAAAAGCTAATATTTAGCGGTTACACTCCATATCCAACACTTGAAGATGACACGAGATTACCGCACTTTGCCGATAAGATAACACGCCAAATTCACAAAACGGCTCTCGGAGCTGAGATGACCGTTCCGTTCGAGCAGTATGCATTACCACCAATCGCACAACTTCAGGCAGACGGATATGCGATCGTCGGCTTAGAGCAAGATGAGCGATCAATACTACTACCAGACTATCGGCCAACAGAAAAAGTTGCATTATTTCTTGGAAACGAAATCGACGGCATCTACCCAGAATACCGTGATCAGTGTGATACGCTCATCGAGATTCCCATGGAGGGTCAAAAAGAATCGTTCAACGTCAGTGTGGCAGCGGGAATCGCACTGTATTACCTCGCATGCCACTAGTAGAGCTAACTACTTTAGCACCACAGCATCTTCACCGAGTGATTTCACTAGTCGCCCCATCACGGCTCCATGCTCATCTATCTTGAACGGTAGCCGTATGGCCGATTTCTTCTCTACACCAAGCACTAATACCACCTCAGTCACACCAGGGAACTCTTTGCAAATCGACTTAAGGTTCATGAGAGCCTCGTGGTCTTCGGGATTCTTAATGTTAACGTAGAGCTTTCGCGTAGGTAGCGCGGCAACGGGAATTGGCGTAATAGGCTTTTCAGCCTCGGCAGCTGGTTGTTTTTTCGGTAATACCCCTCCGTTCTTATATGCAGTGCGTCGCTCCTTTTTCACCTGCGAACTCATCTTTGGCCCATCCATCTTACGACCTGTCGTTTGATACTCCTGTGCGTCTTTGTCAGACAGCACTACGATTTCATCAGCTATCATCTTACTTTCATTGCCCAGATTGCCATCGCGGTCTCGTGCCGAATTTTTACCAGATATTCTGACCACAGCATCTTGCACTAGCTTTGCACCAACAAGCTCGTAGAGGTTAGGAAAAATAATCACCTCACCTTCACCGAACTTGTCCTCGAGACCAACAAACGCCATCTTTGTGCCGCTCTTCGTGACGATAGTCCGCACTGTACTCACGATACCGCCAACTGTCATACGGCGACTGTCGTACTCTGGCACGAGCTGCGTGAGCGGCTGAGTTTGCTCCTCTAGATACGTGGCATATGGGTCGAGCGGATGCGCTGAGATATATAAGCCGAGCAACTCACGCTCCCACATAAGACGCTCTTTGTCGGTATGTCGCTGCGGAGCTTGCTGGAGCGTGACTGTCGGCTGTATACTTGCCGCAGAATCACCCATCAAGCCAAATAGATCAGTCTGGCCGCTCGCTGCCTCTTTCTGTACCTTACTGGCGAAAGCCTGTATGGTCTCGAGATTGTAGAGTAGATCTGAGCGATCATTAAATTCATCGAACCCGCCTGCTTTTATAAGCGACTCCCAAGCTTTTCGGTTAAACTTACTGGTGCTCACGCGTTTCGCGAAGTCCTCGATACTCACAAACCTATCTATGTCACGAGCGCGCAGAATTTCTTCTACCGCGCCGACACCAACACCTTTCACAGCAGCCATACCGAAACGAATTTGTTTTTTACCTGGCACCACGGCGAACTCCACGAACGATTCATTAACATTGGGGTTTAACACTTCTATTCCCATATGTTTACATTCGTTCATTTCAATCGCAAGTCGTTCGGTGTCATCTTGGTCGCTTGTCATAAGAGCCGCCATAAACGCATCTGGATAGTGAGCTTTGAGATATGCAGTCCAATACGATATCAACCCGTAGCAGGCGGCGTGTGATTTGTTAAAACAGTAGTTGGCAAACTCTTCGAGCTGATCCCAGAATGTCTCGGCAACGTCTTTAGTTGCACCACCATGTTTGACAGCACCGTCGACGAATTCAACTTTTACTTTGCGCATCAGATCGATCTTTTTCTTACCCACGGCTTTTCGTAGTGTGTCTGCCTGCCCACCAGTAAACCCGCACCATTCCTTCGATATCTGCATGAACTGCTCTTGATAGACCAAAATACCATAGGTGTTTTTAAGCGAATTTTCCATGCCACTATGCAAATAGGTAATCTCTTCTTGGCCGTGTTTTCGCTTAATAAAGCTATCAATAAACTGCATCGGCCCCGGTCGATACAACGCCACCATCGCAATAATATCGTCGAAGACAGTAGGCTTTAACTCCCGCAGATACCGCTTCATGCCCGCAGACTCCAGCTGGAACACTCCTGTCGTGTCTCCGCGCTGAAACAGCTCATACGTCTTCTTGTCATCGAGTGGAATAGTCGAAAGATTGATTTCTGTTTCATATACTTTTCGAATAATACGCAGCGCATTGTTGATGATCGTTAAGTTCGACAGGCCCAAAAAGTCCATCTTGAGCAAGCCGAGTTCTTCGACAGGCCCCATCGGAAACTGGGTAGCCACAACGCCTTTTTGTGCCATTTCAAGCGGTACATAGTTGACCACCGCCTCGGGAGCGATTACTACACCGGCCGCATGCACTCCGTGTGAACGCATAGTACCTTCAAGTCGTATCGCGAAATCGAACACCCGCTTGGCAGTCGGGTTCGATTCGTACTCTTTCTTTAAGTCAGCATCTTCTTTGACACTCACCGCAAGAGGGATGTGGCGTCCTTGTGCAGGTGGCGGGATTAATTTAGCAAGACGATCACTGTCACCATATGGCACCTGTAAGACGCGCGCTACGTCTCGCACTGCAGCACGTGCAGCCATAGTACCAAATGTACCAATATTTGTTACTCGGTCGTGGCCGTATTTGTCGGCGCAGTATTGGATCACCTCTCCTCGGCGGGTATCCTGGATATCGATATCGATATCGGGCATAGAGACGCGGTCTGGGTTAAGAAAACGCTCGAATAGTAGGTCGTACTTTAACGGATCCAAATCGGTAATATTAAGTGCGTAGGCGATGATAGAACCAGCGGCCGAACCGCGACCCGGGCCAAAAATGATACCCTGATCTTTACCCCAATTGATGAAGTCCTGCACGATCAGGAAGTAGCCGTTGTAGCCCATTTTGTCGAGCACACCAAATTCCATATCGAGCCGTTCTTTTTGTGCGTCACTAAGCAATGTTCTGATATCGTCATTTTTTAACGCAATGGCCTCTCCAGATGACTTTTCGGCGTATCGCATGGCCATGCCGCGATACACAAGTTGGTCGAGGTACTCTTTTTCGGTCTGACCATTGGGAGTAGGAAATTTTGGAATCAAGATCTTTCCTAGCTCGATTTCCACATTACACCTATCGGCGATGCGCCGCGTGTTTATGACAGCTTCTGGATTTGTCCGGCTCCAACGCTCAATAATTTCCGCAGGGTCCGTTACATGCAACTCGAAATCTTTTAGACTCATTCGCTTTTCGTCCGAAAGATACGAGCCCGTACCAACACAAAGAAGTATTTCGTGTGCTTCTTGGTCGCTATGATCCAAATAGTGCCCATCACTTGTAACAACACAGGGTATGTCGAGCTCTTGAGATAATTTCTCTAAGTGTGCATTAATACCCACTTGCACATCCCACTTGCTCGGACACTCTGGGTGACCATGGTCTTGCATCTCAAGATAATACCTATCGCCAAACACAGACTTATACCACGAAGCAATGCGCTTTGCCTCTTCGTAATTATCAAAGCGGAGCTGTTCACCCACTTCACCGCTCGCACAGGCACTTAAAATAATCAACCCCTCGTTGTACTGCTCAAGAAGTTCGTGATCGATACGTGGCTTATAGTACATACCTTCAAGGTTTGCCTGAGTAGATAGCTTCATGAGGTTTTGGTAGCCAGTATTGTTCATAGCAAGTATGATCAAGTGGTAGCGGGCTTTATCTTTCTGCGGATCCCTGTCGTGTCTGCTACGCGCGGCGACGTATGCTTCCATACCTATGATAGGCTTTATCTCACCAGCAGTTGCCGCTTTATAAAACTCAATTGCTCCGCTCATGGTTCCGTGATCCGTTATGGCAATCGCTTCCATGCCGAGATCTTTTACTCGGTCTACAAGCGCAGGAATCTTCGTCAAGCCGTCTAAAAGACTGTGGTGAGTGTGATTGTGCAAGTGCACGTAATCAGAAGGTGCCAATGCGCCCTTAACAGAGGTTAATGTGCTCTCTTCTACCGCTCCCATGTACCTTCTATTGTAGCATAGCAAAACAGCCCCAAGCGAACGGGACTGTTGTAGTTATTGTACATATCGACAAGCAATATTAGCGGTTAGCTTCTTTCTTGACTTCATCGTGCAATGAACGAGCTTTTTTCTCGGCCGCATCGCGCAACTCTTTTGCCTTTGCGTCGAATTCACGTGCTTTTGCTTCTGCACTTGCACGCACATCATCAGCAGTATCAAGTGCCTGATCTTTCAGCTCTTCAGCTTTTCTCTTAATATCTTCTCTTGTTTCTTTACCACTCTTTGGAGCGGTCAAGATTCCTGCTACGATACCCGAAACAGCACCGATTACTGCGCCTAATGCTACTTTACTTCCTTTTGACATATAATTCTCCTTATCGTTTTTTACGAAACAACGTTTTCCTCAGTATACTCACTACCGTGAGTGGGTTGGTAAATTTAGATACATTACCCGCTGCACTCTCCATCTTCGTCACAGTTCGTTCAGCCGTATCTGTGATACTTTTTATCTGTTGCGTCACACGAATCAGTAGTATCATGAGCACCACTGCCAGCACCAAAAAGATTGCGAGTGTCACACCGAGTATTATTACCAGTACGCCCGAAGCTCCATCCATACTTGTCCTTTCCGCTATACTTATGTCTTATTAGTATATCACGCGTCAGTGTCGATACGGCCGCGCAGATATGTCCGAAGCTCAGCACCGTACTCATCACTCTCAAGTGCAAGATCAACTACTGCCTTGATATACTTGAGCTGATTGCCAGTGTCGTGCCACACGCCGTCTATAATGCGACCATAGACTTCGTCTCTTTGTGCCAGTTCATTGATGCTGTCAGCGAGAGTAATCTCCCCATTTTTGTCCACCTTCTCGTCCGCGATAATAGGCAGAATGTCTGGGGTCAGCAAGTAGCCACCAACAGACGCTAGGTTACTGGGCGCCGCCGCTTCACCAGGCTTTTCGATAAGCTGCGTTAGCTGGTAAGCTCCGCCCGCTGCCTCTTCTTTGATAGCTGCCATGCCATATTTGTCGGCATCTTTTTTATCAACTTCAATAAGGGATATGACCGACTTTCCCGTTGCCTCGTACACATCGAGTAGCTGCTTGGCGCGGGGAACCTCACTACGGAAGAAATCATCTGCAAAGAACACGAAGAATGGCTCGTCATCATCTATCAAATGCTGTGCGTTCAATACGGGTCGTGCATTGCCCTTAGGAGTGCCCTTCTGTCGAACATATACAAAATTTGCGAGCTCTGCAACTGCCTTAATCTGATCGGCTTTGTCATGTTTTCCTTTTTCGCGAAGCTCGGCCTCTAGCTCATCACTACGATCGAAGTGGTCCTCGATAGCACGTTTCGTACTACCAGTGACAATAATTACTTCCGTCACGCCAGCCGACACGGCTTCTTCTACGATTAATTGAATAACCGGGCGATCGATAATTGGTAGCATTTCTTTTGGCATCGCCTTCGTCTGAGGCAAAAATCGTGTACCTAGTCCGGCCGCGCAAATAATTGCTTTGGTTGGTTTTTTCATGATATATCCTCTCTACTATACTGATGTTCGATGAATGCTATGATATCGGGAAACGATGGATTATAGCCATCGTCTGTTTGTATTATAATTTGTGGCAGCGTAAGTTCAAGTGGTCGGCTCGTCTCACCAAGGTTATTTTTGTGATAATTCGCCCTTGAATCAACTTCGATAGGACTCATATACACACCTCGGTCTGTGCGAGAGAGTTCCCTTGCAGCATGTCTAGCGATAGGTTCATGGCAGACAGTATGAACATTCACGATCTGCGCATGCTCGCGTAATTTAGCAATGATATCTCGCTCAGAAAAAGACTGTTGTAACACTTGATCCACTACAAAGCTCACGTTGGCGCGCGCCATATGCAACAGCAAGGGCACAAACACATCATGTAGCGATGCGTGCCGGTCGTTTGGCGAACCTTTTGTTAAGCGCACTCCTGCGTGCACTAAATCGCTGGAGATATGCGGAAGATACAACTCAGTAGCTATTTTGCTAGCAAGTGTAGTTTTGCCAGAGCCTGGCGCGCCACTCACGTACACGATAAGTGGCTTGCGGCCGAAAATCTCCACTATAGGCGCTCACGTAACAATTGCTGTGCAAGCGAGGGATTCGCCTGGCCACCCGACTTCTTCATCACTTGCCCGACTAAATAGCCGATAGCCTTGTCGTTGCCACTTCGAATATCTGCAACAACCTTGGCAGAAGCGGGATCAGCCAGTACTTCGTCGACCACCGCCGCGATAGCGTCGGTATCGCTGTTCTGCAGCAAGCTTTTTGCCGTAGCAATAGCACGCGGGTCATGCTCTCCTAGGTAGAGTGCCTTGAATATCTCTTTTGCGCCATTTGAAGATACTTCAGACTTTTGGACCATCTCAGCCAAAACAATCAACTCTTCAGCCGACACCTCTTCGTGCATTGCTGCTACTTGCTCTCCTGCTGTATTGCTACCGAGTCCACTCGCAAACAAATTCGCAATGCGTACGGCGGCTTCGTCGCCAGCCCGAAGCTGGACCGCGTGTACTAGCTCCGCATGACGGCGCACACTGAGTAGTGTATTCACAACCGATGAATCAATCTTGAGATCTTTCCAGGAGGCACGATACGCCTGAGGCAGTGCTGGCATATCAGCTTGGATTGACTCCACCTCATCATTTGTTAAAACGATAGGAGGAATATCTGGATCGGGCATATAGCGATAATCTTGCGCATCTTCCTTGCTACGCTGGCTGATAGTAAGCTGCTTTTCATCATCCCAGCCCCTTGTTTCCTGTACAATCGAATCGCCTTGCTCCAAGAGCTCGACCTGGCGAGTAAATTCGTACTCTGCAGCACGCTCAACACTACGAAACGAATTCAAATTTTTAATTTCGGCTCGAGTACCAAGAGGTGCGCCTTTTTTTGCCACAGAAATATTCACGTCAAAGCGCATGTTACCGTGATACAAGTCGCCGCGCGTGACTTCGGCATATGTCATTAAAAGATGCAGTTCTGTTGCGTACGCGCGAGCTGCTGCAGCAGAGTGAATATCAGGCTCAGACACAATCTCTATAAGTGGCGTTCCCGCACGGTTAAGATCGACTAAACTGTAGGTGTCGTAGTGCGTCAGTTTACCGGCATCCTCTTCCATGTGCGCATGATGTATACGAACATCAATAGTTTCGCCGCCCTCTACGGGAACACTAATCTTACCAGACCCGATAATAGGACGATACATCTGTGTAGTTTGGTAGCCCTTAGGTAAGTCTGGATAGAAATAGTGTTTGCGGTCAAAATGACTTTCGAGTGCAACCTCACTACCGAGCGCTTTACCGGCACGTACCGCCAAACGGACAGCTTCCCAGTTGAGCACAGGTAGCATGCCGGGTAGCCCATAATCTATGGGCACTAGGTTAGTATTCGGCTCCGCGGAGCGTGCATCGTTGTTTGCACGACTAAATAATTTAGTTTTTGTAGCAAGTTGTACGTGACACTCTATGCCAATCGTCATTTCGTATGTATCTAAAATATCTTTGCTTACCATATCAAATTGCTCCTACGTCTTTGAGTGCTTGTTTAAAACTTGCGAGCGCACGCCTTGTGGTGTCATAACTAACCGAGACGTCTTGTTCGTGCGCAATCTGGTTTCTCAGCTTATGCGCAGACCATGTTGCGTTGCGATTGGTAAGTCGAGGCGACGCAGCTTTGAGTCGTTCACCCATCGTTTTACCTTTATAGCCTGCTTCTTTCATGGCATAGTCTAGCAACTTATCAGCATTAAGTACGGATAAATGATAGCTTGCTGGCTGATCTTTTTTGAGTGAATGCTCGATTTGTAGCCACTTTGTACGATACTTCTCTTGATTGAGCGAAGACCCGCCCTTCGTATAGACAATAATCACAAGCACTATACCAGCTACTATCAATATAGCTGCAAAAAATGCTAGTAGTACAACGTTATTGTCCATACTGAGCCTCTACGTCACGAGCAACCGCTAATATTTGTGCATCATCGCGGCGTTTTCCGATAATCTGAAGTCCAACTGGAAGTCCATCTTTGGTCTTGCCAACCGGAACACTCACTGCAGGTAAGCCCGCCAAACTTGGCGGCACTGTCATGACATCTTCTAGATACATTTTAAGAGGATCCTCGGTATTTTGCCCTATCTTGAATGCAGTTTCTGGCGCGACAGGGCCTATCAAAGCATCATACCGCTCAAAAAGATCGTTAAATTCGCGAATGAGTAACGTACGTGCTTTTTGTGCTTTTTGGTAATAGGCGTCAAATGAGCCACTTGATAACACAAAACTACCTATGATAATACGTCTCTTATTCTCCGCTTCAAACCCAGCTTGTCGACTCATTTCATACACATCCTGCAAACTACCGTCGTTGCCTTTTTGCGTACCGTATCGTATACCGTCGTACCTTGCCAGGTTACTGCTGATTTCAGCTGGCACTACAATGTAGTAGATCGCAAGTGCATACTTGAGCATCGGCATACTCACTTCTTCTATTTCATACCCATCTGACTGTAATTTTTCAACAGCACTAAGAATTTGTGCGCTCACTTCCTCGTCAATTCCATCGGCCATAAACTCTTTGATCAAACCGATCTTTTTACCAGTAGGCTTGTCTTGCGGTATAAAATAATCCGGTAATGTAGTCATATCGCGCTCATCTTGACCGCTAAGAACTTCGAGTAGCAACTCGGTGTCTGACACGGTCGATGCGAGCACACCAATCGTATCTGTACCACTCGCCATCGCAACCACGCCGTAGCGACTCACGGCGCCATAGGTCGGCTTAATGCCAACTACACCGTTGAAACTAGCCGGTTGCCGTATAGAGCCGCCTGTATCTGTGCCTAGCGCAAAGGGAACCGTACCAAGTGCCACTGCGACAGCCGAACCACCACTAGAACCGCCTGCAACACGCGCCGTGTCGTGCGCGTTCTTAGTGACGCCATACGCCGAGTTCTCTGTACTACCACCATGAGCAAACGCATCGAGGTTAACTTTTCCTATGCAAATCGCACCTTCCGCCTCAAGCTTCTCGACAGCAGTAGCCTGCAGTGGAGCATGAAAATTTTCTAGAAAATGGCTTGCCGCAGTCGTCGCACCGCCTAGTGTTAAAAAGTTATCTTTTGCCACAAACGGCACCCCAGCAAGTCGCCCGCTCACCGTTCCTTCATCCACTTGTCGGGCGCGCGCAAGTGCTCGTTCTTCATACAGGCTGATAAATACGTTGTGCGTATCTTTTCGCCCACTCTCAAGCGCTTCACGGACTGCGTATTCGGCAGAATGCTCTTGTATTGTTTGTTTATAGTGAGAAATAGTGTTCATGCTCATAATACCTTCGGAACCATCACTTGACCGGCGATATTTCCGCCTTCAGACAACTCCACCAAGCTTTCTCGACTTAACTGCGTATCAGATACCTCATCAGCCCGAGAGCTATTCACAAGATCCATGCCATAATAAGTAGCCGGTACGCCATCGGTATCAAGCTCATTTAGCTGTTCAAAGTACTGAAGTATATGTTCTATGTCGCTCGTTAAACGCTCTGCCTCATCGTCTGTAAGACGCAGAGCACTTAGCTGTGCCAACGAACGCACATCTTGCAAAGATATTTTTGTCATATATACATTGTAACGTAGATGTCACGAAGATTAAACGCCTGCAGAAGATAGTTTTATACTTGAGGTGGAGGTGTCTGACTATAGCCACTTGGTGACGGTGGACTGGTCTGCTGGGCTGGTGGCTGCGAAGGATTACCGTACTGCTGCTGAAGTTGTTGTGGCGGATACTGCTGCACCGGGGGTTGCCACTGTGTCTGTTGAGGCACTTGTGTCGTTGGCGGCGCATATGGCTGAGGTTGCGGTCGATGTACTGCCCACCCGCCATTTCACCGTATTGCGTCTCGGCGTGCGGATGAACAAAGAGCTTGAGCGCAGTTTTGAAGATAGCGAGTAACACGAGAATACCAACCGCTATCAGGATTATTACCTTAAGCGCCGAAACAACAGTATTCATAGTCGATGTATCGCTTGCCGATCCATATTGCGACTTGCTGTATGCAGAAAATTTAGGTGCAAGCGAGTTCCGAGCATACAGACTACCGGCGCGATCGAATAGTTGTGTTGCCTGGCGGTAGTTGCCCTTCACTAGCTCGTCAATTGCCGAACGCCATACATCAGATGACAGACTTACGGACTCAAGTGAAATATTACGAGATTTTATGAGTGCAGCTATACCAGACGTATCGCGTAATACCGTACTACCAAAGCATTTTCTATCTGGACAGTTGAGGTTGTTATAGGTAGCCATGCCAACGACACTTCCTTGTTGATCGAGTGCAGGTGCACCAGCAAACCCTGCATGCGACGAGGTAGAAATGGAACGGACTTTTTGACCGGCCTCCGCATTAAATGTTTCATTTATTGCTCCTGAACGATAAAGCGGTGTATCTCTGAACTGAGCTGAACCTAATGTACCAAATGCATACATCGGCATACCTACAACATTAATTACTGCTTTTTCACCAACACCTTCGCCAGATAGGCCAAGTTTTAGCGTTGGGTATGTTGCACTTTTTTTAACTTTTAAGAGTGTCGTATCCTCTTCTACAGGTTCGCCTTTAAAAATACTATCTTGGCTAACATCCGCCGAATATTGCTGGCCTTCAATTTCGGCTTCGACGACCGTATCTGTCAAGGCAAAAGCCGAAGATCCATTACTATTTTGATTCACGACGATCGGTCGGTCTGCTAGCTGCACAGCATAAGAATAATTTTCAGCTGTTATTGCTATATCCTCGGGCGCAATACGAGTACTGATTGCATTTACTTTATCTATAATATCTTGATTACGCTCTTCAACTCCTGCAATTAACGCATCGGCATCTGTCTGCATCAATACACGTGCTTCAACGAGGTAGTTCAAAACTCGCTCGAGGCGCACTATCACCGCAGCTGAATCAGGTGCATTCGTGATATACGCGGCAATTGCCTCTTGCGGCTTCACTTGGGTAGCACTTGCAGATGTCGCCACCAGACCATCGCGAGATATAAAGAATCCAGAACCGGCTTTATTGACACAGGCACCCGTAAGAGTCGGGCCATCACCTCCATTTGGCAGTGACAGCTTAATATCCGCACAGTAAATCGCACCGACGCGCACAACAGATGGCGCGCTCGCAGCCATAACTTTAAAGTTTTGCGTATCCGCTAAATATGACTGAACCTTATTTGTATCTCGCTTTGGAACGGAAGCTTGCATATTCTCTGTATTACTAGCTGCCACCTGCTCATCGTCTTCACCATCAAGCGTCGCTGTGTCTTGCTCACCCTCTTTGCTAGCTACTTCCAGTAGCTCGGTGTCCAATCCTTCATACACCACACCTGCAAGCACATTTTCTAGCTGCGGAACAACGGAAAAGTTTGAGGCGCGTATATTATTAATGCAAGCAACGTATGGTCGATCATTCTGTACGGTCATATAACAGTCTTCTCTACGCTCTGTCTTCACGCCATACAGGTCATTTGTATAAGTGAATGAGACCTTACGGTAATCCACATCGTTAATATTTTCAACTTCGGCATCAGACGCAGTTATCATTTTGTCTTTTTCTCTTGCTGCAACAGTTTCTTTGACAAGCATGTCAATTTTTGACAAGTCCGCATACGTCTTTTTACTCGATAGACTGTCCCAGTAGGATCCATTTGTACTCGAGGTAACGCGAAGTTCGGGTGACTCAAGTGTTACCTCGCTACGAGTCGCCTGGCTAGTTTCCACTGGCCTTACGCGCATCACACTATATGGGCGAGACTCGTCTAAGTCCGATGCGGAAAAAGTAACATCTTCGGCAAATCCATACCCTTCAAGCTCGCGAGCATTGTACGAAACTTGCACACCTAGTTGCGAGCGTATAGTTCGCTCGACTGGCGCTATATCGGCAGGTTCTAAAACTGCGGCCATCCCTGCTTGCGTCTTACCTGTGTCGGAGCTGGTTTTACCCATCAGTACAATCACGAGCCATGCTATGAGCGTAATAATCAAAATGGAGGCGACTGCAATAATTGCCCACGTCACGTAGCCACTTAGGCTCCTGCGTTTCTTAACTGGAGCTGGCTGCATTGGCGACTGAGGATAATTTTGTTGTGGTTGCATAATCTATGCACTAGTGTAGCATATAATGCTACTGCTTTGCCCGAATTTCGGAGATGATATCTCGTAGCTCTGCGGCTTTTTCAAAATCCAAATTTGCACTCGCCTGATTCATCTGCACGGTGAGCTCTTTCTCTAGATTTTGATATTCGTCTTTTGGAATCTTCTTAAGATCAAGTTTCGATTTCGTATCTTCTTTTTGCGGTATAATCGCTCGCAACCCTTCATCTATCGCTTTATCGACGCCAGTCGGGGTGATGCCATGTGCTTCATTGTACGTGCGTTGGATCTTGCGACGGCGCTCGGTTTCGTCTATCGCCGCCTGCATTGAGCGTGTAATACGGTCCCCGTACATGATCACGCTACCGTCGACATGGCGCGCCGCGCGGCCGATAGTTTGAATAAGTGCACTTTCGCTGCGCAAAAACCCTTCTTTATCTGCATCCATGATAGCAACTAAGCTTACTTCGGGTAGGTCGAGACCTTCGCGCAGCAGGTTGATACCAACAACCACGTCGTATACACCAAGCCGCAGGTCGCGCAAAATATCACCGCGCTCTAGCGTATCAATCTCGCTATGAAGGTACGCCGTCTTGATATTCAACTCTAGCAAGTACGCACTCAAATCTTCCGCCATACGCTTCGTCAGTGTCGTTACGAGCACTCGCTGACTTTTTTCTGTGCGGTCACGAATCTCTGCAACCAAATCATCAACTTGACCCTTGCTTGGTTTGATAGTGATAGGGGGATCGAGCAAACCAGTTGGACGAATCACCTGTTGGGCCGGCTCCGGGCTGTGGGCGAGCTCATACTCGCTCGGTGTCGCCGAGACATATATTACTTTGTTTATAT
Organism: Candidatus Saccharibacteria bacterium GW2011_GWC2_48_9; assembly: GCA_001003725.1. GTDB lineage: Bacteria > Patescibacteriota > Saccharimonadia > Saccharimonadales > Saccharimonadaceae > Mycosynbacter. Next base: position 96,832 of record LCPR01000005.1, on the reverse strand, counting down.
GCGTGTTGAACTCTTCAAATTTGAGTGGTCGATTATCTAACGCGCTCGGCAAACGAAAACCATGCTCGACGAGTACTTCTTTTCGTGCGCGGTCGCCGTTGTACATGCCGCGCACCTGCGGAAGAGTCTGGTGACTTTCGTCTACAAGCAGCAACCAATCGTCTGGGAAATAATCTATTAGTGTGGCCGGCTGCTCGCCAGGTTCGCGATTACTGAGGTACCGACTATAGTTCTCGATGCCTTTGACGAAGCCAGTTTCTTCGAGCATTTCTATGTCATATTTCGTACGCTGTGAGAGTCGCTGCGACTCTAGAAACTTGTCGTGTTTATCGTACCACTCCAAGCGCTCGCTGAATTCTTTTTTAATACCTTCGATAGCCGTGGCTAATCGGTCTTTTGGTGTAACATAGTGACTACTCGGAAAGATATTAATCTGAGCAGGCTCGGAGAGTATTTCACCTGTAAGTGAGTCGATCTGCGTAATTCTATCAACATCGTCACCAAAGAACTCGATGCGATATGCCGTATCATGGCCGGCGGGATACACATCTACTACGTCACCGCGAACCCGAAATGTACCTCGATGAAAATCAACATCGTTTCGCTGGTACTGAATATCTGTAAGTAAACGTACAAACTTATCTTGCTGACGACGTTCGCCACGCTTAACAGTGATAGACATCTGCTCGTACGCATCTGGCGAGCCGATTCCGTAAATACAACTCACACTTGCAACGATAATCACGTCACGTCTCGTGAGTAGCGCAGATGTAGCCGCATGACGCAGTCTATCTATCTCTTCATTTATAGCCGAATCTTTTTCGATATATGTGTCGCTACTCGCGATATACGCTTCTGGCTGATAATAGTCAAAGTAGCTCACAAAGTAATGCACTTCATTGTCAGGGAAATACGTCTTAAATTCTGAATACAGTTGTGCCGCCAATGTCTTGTTGTGAGCCAGCACTAGGGTCGGTACTTGTTGCTGCTGGATAATATTGGCCATAGTAAACGTCTTACCGCTGCCCGTTACCCCTAAAAGCGTCTGCTCTCGCTCGCCTGCCTCAAGCCCTTTTACCAATTGAGCAATAGCCGTCGGTTGATCACCTGTCGGTTGATACTTTGTCTTGAGCTGAAATTTATGACTCATAGACTCTTAGTATAACACTGAGTCGCTAGCCTTGTCCTGCACGCTTTGCGCTCACATGGCTATCTTCTGCATCATGGATGAAGTCTGCATATTTTTCATCGAGTCGTGCTATCACTTTTTCAACAAGTGTCGCAGGATCTGTTTCGTAAATAATATCCCTTGCGCCAGGAGCTTCAATATTTTCAAGTAACGTCTTTGTGTAATCCGCAAGCCCGCCGCTACCAAGCAACACACCACACACCTTTCGGCTTTCTAGCGCTGTAGAGAGTTCGTGGAGGCTGCCCATACGACCACCTACGGTTATGATTGCATCACTACTGCGTACCAAGTGCACGTCGCGTCCTACATACTCCATGCCAGTAAAATTGATATAATCAAATTCTTTGGTTGGCAGTCGGTACGTGGCGACATGTTCGCGAAACGAGCTTGCCGGAGAGAAGCCTATCGATACCCCTCTTTTGCCTTCGACGCTCACTGCGCCCATGGCCGCATAATGCGGTAGACCTACAGTCGCACCTGTTGTAAGAGTTTTACCTCGCCGAGAAATTTCTTTGCCAAGTTCGAAGGCGAGATGGTGCGACGCCTGTACCGTTTCTCCGCTCGCTGCGCCTGATACGCAAATCTGATACCTCATACTGTCTCCTTGTGTGTTAATTGTATATGCCGCGTAATTGGCTCGAGCAGCTCGGGATGAGCAGCCCACTCCGTGTATCGTTTCACTATTTCGCTGGTCAGTTTTTTGCGCAGATGCACCAGACTCCGCGTCTCAAATCGCCCCGCTTCGCTATGATCGTGCGCGATATCTTGAGCATTCAACGAAACAACCTCTTTGTCTATCACGAGGCCTACAAATGCCGTTGAATCATCGAGCATGTCTTCGTGAACGCGCAGCGCTTGATACAGCTCTTTGGCCGTCACGTCTCCCTCTAGCCCCAGTTCACGTATCGTGCCATGCGCAGCATGGAGTATATCGCCAACCAATTGTGCATCAATAGCCTGTTTACCAGTAGCCTTCTCTAAATCATCGAAAGATATTTCCAACATCTTATCCGAAGGTCGCCCAAGTAGCGTCATGAGTGCTCTGGACATTAGAACGGCTTTTCCTCGATAGGCATATCGTGCAGATCCGCGTTTGATCTCAAAATGCCGGCTTTTGCGCCGAACTGCGTCACGACAGATGTTGAATTCGCACTTGCAAATATCACAGAGTCACGAAGACTCTTACCAGCAGCCCATTGACTCAAGAATCCGCTCGCAAATGCGTCTCCCGCGCCGGTACGATCCACTACCGGCACGTCTTCATACATACCCGCTGTGACAATAGTTTTGCCATCACTTGCAATTACTCCACGAGGTCCGTCGCTCACAATTGCTACTGGCACATAGTGTAGCGCGTGACGCACAAGTTCTTCGAGCGATTCGCCGTCAACGAGCATTTGCATCTCTTCTTTATTGACACACAGCACCTCAACACTACTGAGCAGTGACTTGAGCTTATTTGGCTCAGCAAGCTCCGGGCCAGCGGGGTTGAGCATAACCTTTACCCCAGCTTCATCTGCTCGGTCGACAATGATGCGCAGTAGATCAATACCGCCCAGAGCTAGCGATGTTGGGTACACCCAATCTACGTCAGCTATTGCATCAAGATCAATATCCACATCGTGAGCATCTGTAGACACGCCTTTGTTATTGAGGATGGTTCGCTCACCATCTGTAGCAATCAAAATGTTAGAGTACCCCGCGCGGTATTTGTCGCGGCGCACTACGTGAGATGTATCTACACCCTCCGAATCAAGGTCGCGCAGCACTGTTTCCGATGCAGGGTCATACCCGAGCGTCCACATGTAACTGCTGTGCAAGCCTTGACGGGCCAAGGTGACGGCGACATTACTTGCGTTTCCACCAGTCGCAAACACGATATCTTCTACTTCCATTTTTACACCGAGCGGAAGGTGCGTATACGCAACCTTACCTTCCATTTGTGGACTAAACTCGTCGCTTTTCAAGAAGACGTCTTGCGTCGCTTTGCCAATAGCCAATATTTTTGGTGTGTTCATTTAATTATTCCTTTTTGCTTGTGTTACGACGCCCATTTCTGAGCATAGTATACCATACAGCCTATGCTTATCGACGCCCGTAGCCAAGCGTGCTTACACTATGGCTTTGTCAGCACTACCGAATGCTTTAATCTTTTCTTCTACCACCGCCTGAACTGCGCCATACACTTCGGGCATAAGTTTAACTACCGCGTATTCGTCGGGGTTATCGGCAAGCACTTTTTCAAGGGTTTTGCGAAAGACGTAGCGCATATCGCTATTAATATTGATCTTGCTGACGCCTATACGAGCAGCATCTTCGAAGTAGTGTAGCGGCGTACCGCTACCGCCATGTAGGCTGATACCGCAGCCTATGACTTCGCGAATACGCTCGAGTAGCTCAAGATCGAGTTCTTTCGGTACGGGGTATTTTCCGTGCAAATTACCGATAGCAACTGCGAGTGTATCAATTCCGGTTGCCTCAGTGAAGCTACGCGCACCCTCTGGTGTACTGAATGTTTTCTTGATTTCTTCGTAGTCGATATCTTCATTGTGAACATTACTACTACCGCCGAAGTAGTGCGGCTCACTTTCGATAAGTGCACCTGTAAATTTTGCATATTCAACTACTTCTTTCGTTTTCGCGATAATCTCTTCTTCGCTCGCGTTGTGATCTGCCTGCGAAATATCAATATGTATAAACTCGTAACCCGCATCTATTGCACGCTTACACGCGTCGACAGAAGGACTGTGGTCCAAGTTTAAGTACACCTCGATACCATATTCTTGCTTATAGTTGTCAACCATATCACGAATGTTGTGTAGTCCGATTGCCTTCACTTCGCCGTCGCTCACCTCGATAAGTACCGGTGAATTTAGCTTCTGTGCAGCAAGCGCAATAGCGATCATCGTCTCCTGATTGTCGACATTAAAAGCGCCCACAGCAAAGTGCTGCTGTTTTGAGCGCTGATACAGATGTCGCGCACGCGTGGTATTGTCTCGTATCTGACCGATTGTTTGACCCATATTAGCCCTCCCTGTGGTACTGCGATGTTGCGTTGATAAATTCTTGAATAACAGGCTTCATCTTCTCTGCGTTTAAGCCGAAGTAATCAAGAAGCTCATTTGGCTGCCCGGACTCACCGAAACGATCGAGCATACCGATACGCTTGAGAGGTGTTGGTAGTTTTTCACTCAAAAGTTCAGCTACAGCACCGCCAAATCCAGCTGCAATTTGCGCTTCCTCTGCCGTCACCACACGCCCGGTCTTGCGTGCGCTCGCCAAGATAACAGTTTCGTCAAGCGGCTTCACAGTTGGCACATGGACAACCTCAGCAGATACACCCTGTTGTTCTAGCAGCTGAGCCGCCTTTAATAGCTGAAAAGTCATAGTACCGGTGCCGCAGAGCGTTACGTCGCGGCCTTCGCGCAGCACGTACGCCGTACCTATTGTAAACGGAGAGTCGTCCGTGCTAAATACTGGTGTCTTCTCGCGTGCGAGTCGTAGGTAGCTTGGTTCACCGTTCTGAGCGATTGCAAGAGTAGCTTTTTCAGCCTCAACGCTATCACCCGGCACAACAACAACCATATGAGGTAGTACTCGCATCAAGGCAATATCTTCAAGCATTTGATGCGTCGCACCGTCCGGCCCTACGCTCACGCCCGCATGAGACCCGATTATTTTTACAGGCTGCTCGTTAAGCGTAATTGTGGTGCGGATTTGTTCCCAGTTTCGCCCGGGGCTAAAAGCAGCGTAGCTACTTGTAAACGGTATCTTTCCTGCACGAGCAAGTCCGCTCGCGACAGTCACAAGATTCTGTTCAGCGACGCCTATTTCTATATAGCGTTCAGGGAATGCCGCCTTAAAGTGATGCATCTGTGTGCTCTCTGTCAAGTCGGCGCACAATGCGACCACGCGCTCATCTGCTTCGCCGGCTTTTTTGAGGCCACGCCCAAATCCTGCTCGCGTCGGTTCTTCTGTCGGTTTTTCAGAAAAAATATCATCTCGTAGTGGATATGAACTCATATTTATTCTCCTGCCTTTATCTTGCCATTGAGGGTTCGTAGCTTTGTAAGCGCCTCTTTTGCCTGCTCATGGTTTGGCGGTGCACCATGCCAGTGATAGTCGTATTCCATAAAGTCAACACCCTTGCCCGGTATGGTGTGCGCGATGATGACACTTGGCTTATTGCTAATAGCGCGAGCCATACTTGCCGCGTCAATGATACTTTCGATATTATGACCATCAACCTCTTGCACGTGCCAACCGAAACTTTCCCACTTACCACGTAGGTCTTCAAGCGGCATGACGTCTTCTGTGTTACCATCAATCTGAATGTTATTGCGGTCGATAAAGCCAATGAGCTGAGCGAGCTTATATTTACCAGCAAACATGGCTGCCTCCCATATATTGCCCTCGTTGAGCTCGCCGTCGCCCATCACCGTATATACAAAACGGTGCGGTTCGCGGTCGAGATACTGCAGCGCATACGCGACACCAGATGCCTGACTTAACCCGCTACCCAGCGGCCCACTGGTATTTTCAAGTCCAGGTAGCTTCGTGCGCTCAGGGTGGCCCTGCAAGCGGCTACCAAGCTTACGAAGTGTTTGTAATTCAGCTTTTTCGAAAAAGCCCGCTTCTGCCATAGCTGCATACTGGACCGGCACTGTATGTCCGTTACTCAAAAAGAAATAGTCGCGCTTTTCCCAATCAGGATTCTTAGCGTCGTAGTTCATAATGTCAAAATAAAGCGCTGCGAAAATATCAGAAAGACCGAGTGGCCCCGCACTGTGTCCGCTACCCGCGGCTTCAAGCATCGTGATAATATCTTGCCTAATAGTATTTGCTTTTGCCTCAAGCTGCGAGACGGTTAATTGTTGACCCATTACAATACTCCCTGTTTATTTATCTCGTCGACAAGCTTAGCGTACATAACACCCGCGTCTTCCGCTTTCTGAATCGCTCCACCCACATTTAGCACATTTACGCCACCTTGCGTGAGTGTATAGGCGTTATCCAAATTAACACCGCCGTCCCAGCCGATTTCTACATCTGGGTTAATTTGCTTAATAAGTCGAACTTTTTCTAGTTGCATGAGATTTGCGGTACCACCGTATCTTCCTAACTCGCCCGTAAACACCATCACATGATCCGCCTGTTCAATAAGCGAGGCAACAGAAGAAGGGACCGTCGACCTCAATAGTGATATGCCTGCCTTAATGTCATACTGCTTGAGTGTCGCGAGTACAGAAGGTAATTGCGCCACGTCCGCCTCGACATGAAAAATCACCATGCTTGGCTTGAGCTGTACGAGTGTTTGCAGATGCTCTGTTGGCTGTGCCACCATCGCATGGATATCAACCTCCCAACCCTCCGGCCACCAGATCTCATTAAGTCCAACAGTAAAAGTTGGAGCAAAATTTCCATCACTCACATCTATATGGACACGTTGCGCAAACGGCTGTATCTTGTCGATTGCTTGTTTATATAATTCGGCATTTTCTGCCAAAATTGCTGGTGCGATACTACTCATTTTTATACCTCATCTAACTGTGCATTACGTCTTTTATAGCGCGGAGCAGCGGCGAATGGCGTTTCCAGCCATACATCTATAATTGCTTTCCATTCGTGTTCTTCTTTTTCAAGTACTCGTGACGGCAAACACAGCACATTACTGTCGTTGTCATTGCGAGTCATTTTCGCCTCATAATCGTCCCAGATAACACTTGCACGTATACCTCGAAAACGATTTGCAGCCATAGCCATACCTTGGCCACCACCGCATAGCAGTATCGCACGGGGTTCTACCGCGTCATCTTCGCCAAGTACTTTAAGTGCAGCCATTTGAGCAAAGTGAGGAAAATCATCCTCTGGGTCAAGTTCTTTGTCACCGACATCTTCGACGTCATATCCGCGTTTTGCCAGGTAGGCAAACACTTTTTCTTTCATATAAAAGCCGTTGTGGTCGGAACCAAGGAATATCTTCATGTCCTTTAGTATAAGCGTTATCGAGCGCAGTAGCAAGCGTCAGACTTGCAGGCAAACCAAGTGCGGTTTATACTGGTGAGTAATGCGATTACATCTCACTACTATGAGGTTTTATGCCACAAATTGTTAGAAAAATTCTCTACGCGCTACTTGGGCTCATCTGCACAGGACTGGGAATTATAGGCATATGGCTACCTGGACTCCCTACCACTGTATTCGTGTTGATCGCACTATGGGCATTCTCCAAATCCAGCAAGCGACTCTATAGGTGGTTTACACGCATTCCGCTCCTGAAGCTTGCAATTCGCGAGTCTCATCGCTTTCAACGTGAGGGTACGCTTGCCCCCCGGGTCAAATTCATTTCTCAGGGTAGCGCATGGCTATCATTTGCTATTGTCACCGCACTCACCCAAAACATGGTGCTCGCACTCATATTGGCCCTTGTCGCGCTATCGTGCAGTGTGTTCATGTACATCGTTCCGAGTTCGCAGCCGACCGGCGCAACTACGCATAGCGACGAATAAACCACCGTATATTTACACGGTGGTTTATTCATTTATCGCTACTGCATAGCAATGCTTTTAGCGCTCGATTGATTTTGAAACGTCTGCAACTAATTCAACAAGACGGTTTGAATAGCCCCATTCGTTGTCATACCATACGGCAATCTTAATGAGATTACCGCCAACAACCTTTGTGAGCAATAAGTCGACTGTTCCCGAGTTGCTATTACCAATGTAGTCGCGAGAAACTAGTGGCTCGTCGCTAACCGCAAGAATACCTTGGTAGTATGGCTCCTTGGCAGCTTTACGAAATGTCTCGTTGAGCTCTTCGACTGTTACATCGCGGCTTAGCAATGCCGTAACATCACTGATTGACACGACCGGTGTCGGCACGCGAATCGACAGCCCATCAAACTTGCCTTCAAGTTGAGGGAGTGTTTTTGTCACCGCAATTGCGGCACCAGTAGATGTTGGTACCATATTTTCAGCGGCGTTTCGACCTTCACGAAGGTCTTTCTTTGGCGCGTCTTGTAGCGCCTGACTGGCTGTATAGCTATGTACTGTGGTCAGCAGTGACTTCTCGACACCAAACTCTGCATCGAGCACTGCCATCACTGCGGCCAGGCTATTGGTAGTACAGCTTGCGTTACTGATGACGTCTGTAGCCGTAGGTATCTTGTCATCGTTGGCGCCGAGTACTATTGTATCGACTCCATCACTTTTTGTTGGACCGCTGATGACGACGCGCTTTGCTCCACCGCCTACAATATGCTTTTCCGCCCCTTCTTTATCGGTAAAGAATCCTGTAGATTCGATAACGAGCTCTACGCCCAAATCGCCCCAGGGTAGTACCGATGGATCGCGCTCAGCAAGTACTTTAATATGCTTGCCATTAACAACAATGCCCTGGTCTTCGGCCGTCACCTCATGATGATACGTACCGTAGTTGCTATCGTGTTTGAGCAAATACGCGAGTGTCTTTGTGTCGGTCAGGTCGTTGATCGCTACGACCTCGAGGTCACCTCGTTCAAATGCAATCTTGAACGCGTTGCGCCCGATTCGTCCAAATCCATTAATTGCGATTTTTGTCTGACTCATTATAGAATGTGCCCCTCTCTTCTATAAACATTAGTGCTTTGGATATAATTATAGCATCCGCAAGCCGCGTTGCAACTCTACTTTGAGACGGATGTACGATATACTATGCATACTATGCATAAAAGTGACATCATGACGTTCGCGACAAGCGTGTACGAGGAAAATCAAGTCCTCGAGCTCGAGCATGCCATCGATTACGCGACTAAGCACCACCACGGCCAAAAACGCAAAAGTGGGGCGGCGTATATCACACACCCCCTCTCTGTAGCATATAGTCTCATAGACTGGGGCATGGACGTCGACACTGTACTTGCCGGCGTACTGCACGACACTGTAGAAGATACCGACGCAACACTTGAAGAGATAGAAAACCTGTTTGGACGCGACGTAGCGTTTCTCGTGGACGGAGTGACAAAGGTATCTCAGGCGCGTTCAGGCATGCGCGACCTTTCAAGCTACCTTCCTCAAACAAAAGATAACCTTTCGAAGCTTCTCATTGCGGTCGGCCAAGACGTGCGCGTTATCATCATCAAGCTCGCCGACAGACTACACAACATGTCGACGCTACAGTACATGCCAGCAGACAAGCAGCTGAAAATTGCTCGCGAAACACTCGAAGTGTTTGCCCCTATGGCGGATAGACTTGGTATGGGGCGCGTACGCATGGAAATGGAAGAACTCGCCTTCAGCTATCTCGATCCTCAGGAATTTAAACATCTTCAATCAATGATGCGTAAACGCTTGGGGCGCAGTACGCGAAAACTCGGCACCGTCAGGACAGAAGTAGAAAAAGAGCTTACCAAGCATAGCTTTGATTTCGAGGTGAATGGACGAGTCAAAAGCATATATAGTTTGTACAAAAAACTCAAAAAAGTAGATGGCAACATAGATGACATTTACGATCTTATGGCGCTTCGTATTATTGTCGACAACAAAGAAGATTGTTACCGAGTACTTGGTATTCTCCATAGCATGTATCAACCCATGCTCGCACGCATCAAAGATTATATCGCCGTACCTAAACCAAACGGTTATCAAAGCCTCCATACTACAGTTATCACGCCGAGTAAGCAGATTGTTGAATTTCAGATTCGTACCCAGGAAATGCACGACTATGCAGAGCGTGGTCTTGCGGCAAGCTTTCATTATCACGAACATAAAGCTACTAAGAATTATACAAAAAACAAACGAGGTAACGGGGGGTTACCCGCGGAACTACAATGGATTACCCAAATGCAGGAGGTCGCAGCTCGGCTACGCGAAGGTGAAGATATCAGTGAAAGTCAGCTCAATATAGACTTGTTTGGCAATCGTATCTTTGTATACTCCCCAAAGGGTGATATTTATAACTTACCAGAAGGTGCATATCCGCTTGACTTCGCATATCTTGTGCATAGCGACATTGGAAAACACGCCTATAGTTTTAGGGTTAACGGCAACATCAATGCGTTCGACAAACCTCTGCAAAACGGTGACGTCGTAGAAGTAGTCACGCGAAAACTTCCCCAGGCGAAAAAGGCATGGCTCGAGCTCGTGGTTACTTCTCACGCCAAGAGCAAGCTGCGTGGTCATCTTAAGCAACTAGGCCTTATCGAAGGCATCTCCCACGCGGCGGCAATCATACGCGACAAGGCCTCACGCCGCAACTAGTAGCTATAGGTAAAAATCTAAGGCAGTTCGCACTAACACCTGAAAAGGCGGCTCAAAGCCTCGAAGCGTCTCTTTGTCCACCCAATCAAACGACTCATGCTCCCAGCTCAGGCGCACCAGTGGACGAGAGGTCTCTATCTTGAGCATATACAGCACTCGTGTCATTAAGCCTTCGCCGGGCTCATACTCGGCGTCATAGCCGATGTGTACCGCATCTTCCGTGTTGAACACGAGTCCGATTTCTTCGGATATCTCACGGTCAAGCGCAACAAGATCCGTTTCACCGGGCTCAACATCGCCTCCCGGCAAATCAAATGCACGAGGCATAGTCGGGTGCGTATCACTCCTTCGCAACACAAGAAACTCCCCCTGGTTGTTATGAAGTAGCAACTTAACTGAACGTCTATCTTGCATATATTAGCGGTTGTTCCAGCGCTCAATTGCCTCGTGAATAACAGCTTTTGCCTCGTCTATATCTGCCCACTTTTCGACTACGGTAGTACCTGGTTTCTTCAAGTCTTTGTAATGATTAAAGTGAAATTCGATTTGCTTGATCAGCTGCGGAGAAAGATCATCGAGAGTGCGTATTGCATTACCTGTATTACGATCGTCCGCAGGCACCACTACCACCTTGTCATCGACTTCACTGTCATCTGCAAATTTCATTACACCGATAATACGAGCCTCTAAGTAGATACCCGTTGGCAGTGGCTCGTTAGTGACAATCAATGCATCAAGCTCGTCACCGTCTTCATCGAGCGTTTGCGGTATGAAGCCATAGTTGGTCGGCTTTGCGAAAATAGCCGGCTCTACTCGATCTAGCTGCATCACCGCTAGCTCACGATTCCATTCTATTTTATGCGAGCTACCTTGTGGTATCTCGACAACCACATTGACGATGCCGTCATCGACCGGCCCTGGGGTGAGAATTTGGTTAAAGTCTGCCATACATATACTCCTTATCTGTCAGTTATCTCTTGTCTCTAGTATACTATACACATGCTTGTTATAGGACACCGCGGCGCTAAAGGGCGAGGCACCGTCAACACCATTGAAGCCATGCAGTACGCGCTCGAACAGGGTGCGGATGGACTAGAGTTTGACGTACGACTCACTAAAGATGGCACACCTATCGTGATACACGACGATCGTCTACTATTTACCCGTGGTACTATGCATTCTGTACATACATCAACCTACCAAGAACTACTAGCTATCACAACAAAAGACCCTATTCCTACACTCACCGAAGTGTTAGATAATTTCTGGGGACGCACATATCTCAATATCGAACTCAAATCACACGGTAGTGGCGAAACAGTAGCAGCTCTTCTAGAAAAATACTACATCACTCAAGAAAGTGGGTGGGATAATTGCTTAGTATCGTCATTTAAAATCAAGGAGCTGCGATCGGTCCGCAGTCACTCGTCAAATGCTCGATTGGCGCTCCTTCATGACCACAATCCATACACGTTTCTGCTATATCAACGTTCCCTAAAATTTTCAGGTTTAGGTTTCCATCGACTCTACGTGAGTTTACTTTCTCTCGCGATTGCGAAGCGTCTTGGGGTTTTTACGTACGCATATACAGTCAATAGGCCGGGTGGTGCACATCTGATGCGTCTAAAGCAAATCGACGCGGTAATCACAGATTATCCACGTCGAATTATTGATGCATTACGCGGCTAAAGTTATTCGCGTTCAAGCGCTTCTAGATACTCGCGCATAGAAAGTGCAGCAGTTGCACCTTCGCCCACCGCACTAGCTATCTGCATTGTTGCGCCACTTCGCACGTCACCGGCAGCGTAGATGCCAGGTACGTTCGTTGCTAGCTTGAGGTCGGTTTTTACCAGACCAACTTCATCTAGCTCGACGCCCGAATTTTCGAGAAACGCCGTATTTGGCATTAAGCCGATAAACACGAATACGCCGTCTGTAGGATATGCTACAGACTCTCCAGCTTTCTTTGCTGTCACCCGCACTACCTTATTGTCTTCTGTCACAATCTCTTCTGGCACTACGCCGTAATGAACAGATATCTTGCCGTCATCAACGAACTTTTGGAGTTCATGCTGCAGCACCTCACTGGCTTTCAGTGTACTGCGTACTAGCAAATCTATATGCGTAGTGAAACGAGTCAAAAACAAGGCTTCCTGCACAGCCGAGTTGCCGCCGCCGATCACCACAAGTTGTTTGTCACGATAAAACGCCCCGTCGCACGTGGCACAGTAGTGCACACCGCGACCGTAGTATTCAGCTTCTCCTGGTATACCGAGTTTTTTGTAATCACTACCTGTTGCGATGAGTACAGCCTTAGCCCTCACCGGCTTGCCATCTACAGTGAGAGTAATAGCTTCGTCATCGCGAGTGATTGCAGATATATCGCCAAAGTCGATATTGGCACCAAAGCGCTCTGCCTGCGCCTGCAGTTGCGACGCTAGCTTCATACCTGCAATACCTTCCGGGAAGCCCGGGTAGTTATCTACGAGGTCGGTGATTGCAGCCAATCCACCAATTGATGCTTTTTCGTAAAGCGTCGTGTCGATATCTTCGCGAGTAGTGTAAATGGCCGCGGCCAACGACGTAGGACCAGCACCCACCATCACGACATCTTTAATATCATCCATTGTTAGATCAGCTCTCCGTCTCACTAGCAGGTGGTATAGCCATCACGACGAACTTAAGTGGCGCACCTTCTTTGATGTCTGCACTTGGCGTCAAGCCTTTTGCTAGGTCACCGGGAATAGAGATGACACGTACGCCACCAATTTTCATCCCCTGCACACCTTGTACCCAACCTTCTATAAGCGACGTACCGCCCTCTAGAGGTGCTTTGAGCGCGCTCCCGTCAATCGAGCCATCGAATACTTTACCTTCTTGATTCCAGCCAATGTAATACGCCCGGTATCGTGTATTTTCATCGAGTGTTTCGCCGTTACCCTGTTTCAAATCATCTTTCACAAGAGACTTTACCTTACTTGCGTCAAATGGCTCAGGCAGTGATTCGTATTGCTTGAAGTCATCGTAATACTCGGCAGATAATTGTTTTGCCACTTTTTCTTGCTCTTTTTGAGCTTCAGCCATTTGCTCTTCGTACTCCTTGAGTTGCTGCTGATATTGCTCTTGTTCTTTTTGCTGGTCAGCTACTTGATTTTCGTTTGCCAAAATCATGATAAAAAACGAGCCGATTGTACCAACCGTCATGACCACCGCGATCACAATGATCCCGATGCGTTGCGCTTTCGATGTTGCCATTGTCTCCCTCTCTGAAATATTACTTGTATTATTATACCACGAGCGACTAACCCGCCATATCGAACTCTGCCAGTTTTTTGCGCGCTTGCTCTGTAGTGGCCGTCTGGAGCTCAAGAAGCTGGGCATAGATGCCGGCAGACGTGGCAAGCTGCGCGGGCGAGCCTGTTTCATCGACCTTACCCTTCTTCAGGGTAACGATAGTATCGACATGTGCGATTGTACTGAGGCGGTGCGCGATGATAAGGACAGTGCGATTCTTCATGAGTCGCTCGAGTGCGTCTTGCACAACTATTTCGCTGCGGCTATCCAGGCTACTGGTCGCCTCGTCGAGGATTAAAATAGGTGCGTCTTTGAGTATTGCGCGCGCAATAGCGAGACGCTGCTTCTGACCACCGCTAAGTTTGACGCCCCTCTCGCCTATTTCTGTTTCTACCCCATCTGGCAAATCTTGAATAAACGACCAGGCATTGGCTGCTTTTGCTGCTTGTCGTATTTCTTGGTCGGTTGCGCTCGGTCGGCCGTACGCAATATTTTCACGGACAGTACCACTAAAAAGAGACGCATCCTGGAACACGGTCGCAATTGAGTCGCGTAAACTTGCTTGCGTCACGTCATGAATATTCAAGCCATTGATATAAATATCGCCACCCGACGGCGCGTATAGGCGCATGAGCAGATTCGATATAGTAGATTTACCGCCCCCACTTTCGCCGACGAGCGCAAGTTTTTTGCCTGCGTCGATTGTAAACGAGATACCGTGTAGCACACGCTTGTTATCATCGTACGCAAATTCGACGTCGCGAAACTCCACGACTGCACTTTCTGCATCCAGTTTGCGTTTACCCTTTTCATCAACGACTTCGGGCTCTTCAGCCATCGCTTCGGCATAATCTTTGCTGTTTGCTGCTGCCCGCTGATAATAATCAATAAAGAAACTCATAGATTGCATCGGCCCAGAAATCTGCTGGACTAACGCGATAAGTAATACCATTTCACCAATCGTCAGCACACCTGTCGCAGTTTGATAAAAAAGTGTCCCAAACACAATGGCATACACTATGCCCAGCGCTACGCCACGAATAGCATTCATGCTATGCCAGTAAATCGATTGTTTTTTCGTAATACCCACCATTTTGTTAAATCGTGTATCAAATGATGTATATTCGCGCCGTTCAGTATTGAAGCTTTTTACAAGACGGACCTGTGAAACAACCTCAGTAAATCGACCACTTGCAATATCAAAATGCTTATTAATACGTTTCTCGTATTTTTGCCATTTAACACTCGTGAGTGCAGTGACATAGAGGAATATCGGGATAAGTAGCAACATACTTACTGCCACGAGCCAGCTATACCAGAGCATGATGCCGAGTGCAATCAGAACGGTAAGTAGCGTACTAAGCAAGTTATTTGAAAAAAACTGAATAAACGAAGTGATGCTTACAATCGCGCGATTGAGTCGATTGATAACTTTACCGGTGATCTCTGTATCGAAATAGCGTTGGGGCAGTGAAAGCAGGTGTTCATAGTAACGGCTCGAGAGTTGTCGACGCATCCGAACCGCCAACATATCTCCGAGCACTCCACTTACATCACTTACCGCAGTAGCCACAAGCGACACCCCTAGCATCCCTACGACGAGCCATATGAGAAATGTAATATCAACACTGTTACCACTTTCAAGTCCAGCTACGATAGTGTCAGTCGCCATCTTGATGATAAAAGGAGATGCAAGACTCAGGAGCGCAGCGACAATCGCCATGCCAGCGACTACAACGACAAGCCACTTGAGTCCACGTGTATAGCTAAACAGTCGCAAGAGTTCGCGCATGAGCTATAGCACCTGTGCGCCAGTTGCAGCGACTACACGTTTCACAATTTCATCAGTCACTTGTGTTGCGTCTTCGGCGGTTAATGTTTTATTGTACGGCGTGATGAGAAAACGGAGTGTGATGTTTTTGTGCGAGCCACCCTCAGCTTGATATATATCTAGCGCGCGGCACTCAAGCGCTAGGCCATCTTCTTCGTAGGCAGACGCCTCCACTACTTGGCCATACGTGATGCTTTCGTCTACTCGAAACGTAACATCTCGCTCCACACTTTGATATCGCGAAAGCGGCGTGTAGCGAGGTATCTGCTCACCCACAAATGGCGACAAAAACAACTCAAATGTGCTCGTTGTGTCCGGGAGCTTGTGTGCTTTTCGTACCGCTGCTCGTAATTCGCCCGCAACTCCCGCTAGCTTTCCATCGATTTCTACGATAGCAGAACGAAGTGGATCGAACGGAGCCAGCGCTTGCTCAAACGGTGCAAAATGCGGCACTTCAAATCTATCAAGACGGGTATATGTCACTCGCGCATTTGGCACTACAGCGCTAGTCAGGAAGTCCACAACTCGCCGTATTGCATAGTACGCCGATCCATCGCCACTTGCTTTCTGCGCATACACACCCGCAACTCTGTCTAGTTCTTTCGGTAAACCTTGCTCATCGAACAATTCATTGTGATGTGCTTTGCCAATCTCATACAGCATGAACGCAGCGTGACCTGCCTTGATGTTCATATGTACTTTGTCGAGCAGACTGGGCAAGACGCTCAATCGGTAGTACTGCAGATCGGGACTCAATGCGTTCGACATCGTGATGCACGAAGCTGTATGTCAATACTTCGTTACCGCCAGCACGGCTCAACGCTTCACGTATGTGCTGCTTTGCCTCAATCGACACGTTTTTAACTGTGGGGGATATGCTTTTTTGTGGCAGTTCTCGCGGCAGTTTATCGAGCCCATAGAGGCGTCCGACTTCCTCAACAATATCTTCTGGTATTTCTATATCCGTGCGCCAAAATGGTGCCGTAAAACTAATCGCAGACTCGCCTTTTTCTGCGTAGCACGCAAACCACACATTGCGTAGCAGCTGCTCGATTTGTGCACCGCTCAACGTGAGTCCAAGGCGTGTATTTATGAAGTCTGGCTCAACCTTGAGCTCAGCTCGGAATGAACTATCCGCTCGAGCCTGGTCGAGCGCAGGATCTACAATATCGGCGACGTCCGATGCCTGCGAACCACCAGCCATCTGTGTAATGAGTGCTATAAGCTGGCCCATCACACGATCGTTTTGGAGTGGCGATTGCCCTTTGTTAAAGCGGGTAAGTGCATCGGTAAATAGCCCGTGTCGCATACTTGTTTTTCGCACACCATACATGTCAAACGTCGCTACTTCAAGGACGATATTTTTTGTCTCATGTGTAATATCACTATTCGCTCCCCCCATGATGCCAGCAACACCTATTGCGCCGCCTTCATCCGCCATCACTACATCATCGACATGAAGCTCATATGTCTTACCGTTCAACAGTTCGACCTTTTCACCGTCACTAGCCAAACGAGCCGTCAGTGTAGCACCGCGTAGCTTGTCGTAGTCGTACGCATGCGAAGGCTGTGCAGTCATGAGCATTAGGTAGTTGGTAATATCAACTACGTTGTTGATAGGCTTTGAACCAAGCGCAACCAACGCACACTGAAGCCACAAAGGACTCGGTGCGATAGTTACATCTTTTAGCGCAACCGCCATCAAACGCGGCACCTTACTCCCCGCCTCGTTGCGCACCTCTAGAGGCAACCCAGTTGCACGAGTAAACGACTTTGCGCCCCAGTACCATTCCGGTAGCTTCGCGCGGTGATTATATACGTCCTCATGGTCAATTAAAGTCGGCTCGCGTTCGCCGAGAATACCCGCAAGTTCTATCGCCACACCCAGCTGTCCGAAGCAATCAGGTCGATGCGTAAACATCTTGTTTTCTATCTCGATAACCGTATCGTCTAAGCCAAATGTTTGAGCAAATTCTATACCCGCTCGTAACTCTGCATTTTGCGGCAAGTCTTCGAGTGTTACCTCAACAATGCCGTCATGATCGGCGTTGATAGCCAACTCGTCACCTGCTGCCAACATACCGTGGCTCATGACACCTCGCAGTTCGCGCGCATCAAGCACAAATGGCTCAGCATCGGCATATGTTGCAGGTACGACAGAAGCTGGCGGCAACCATACTGCCCACATATCTGCACGAGCATTTGGCGCGCCGCATACTACCTGGATTAGTTCTCCAGTGCCTGCGTCTATCTTGCACACATTGAGCCTATCGGCGTTCGGGTGTTTTTCGCATTCTACTATTTTTACGATCTTAGCGTCTTTATATATGGCTGCGAGGTCCGATACGTTCTCTACGCCACCAAGTTGACGATTGATAATATCAACCAATTCGTCGACTGATGGTAGCGCCTTACCAATAAATTGCTGGAGTATTTGTACACTAACTTTCATACTAAAATTGCCTCAAAAAATCTAATTTTCCACTTTCCAAATGCCGAACGTCTTCAATACCGTATTTCATCATGACAAGTCGGTCGATACCACAGCCAAACGCAAATCCCGTGTACACTTCTGGGTCGATGCCAGCGGCACGTAGTACGTTCGGATGAATCATACCGCAACCAAGTAGCTCTATCCACCCTTCACCGCTACATACTTTGCAGTCAGGATTTTTACCTTCGCAAAACGGACAGCTGAGCGCAAACTCAAACGATGGTTCGGTGAACGGAAAATAAAATGGATTAACGCGCACGTTAAGAGATTTACCGTAGTATTCTTCGAGAAATTTTTGAAGTGTCGCAATGAGCATACCTGCATGCACATCTCGAGCTACATAGACACCCTCAACTTGGTAAAATGTATGCTCGTGCCTTGCATCTAGATCTTCGTTGCGGAATACACGATCTGGCACAACCGCAGCAATCGGTTCGCCAGCTTCCAGGTTTGCGTGGTATTTAAGCAGTATTCGGTGTTGCATGGTGCTGGTGTGTGCGGGGGCAACAAACGGCTCGCCATCTTTGTCTCGCTGGAGAGTCATGAATGTGTCATAGTCATCTCTCGCCGGGTGGCCTGCGGGGAAGTTGAGAGTTTCAAACATATGGAACTGATCGTCGATTTCGCGCGACTCTTCGCTTACGAATCCCATGCGTGCAAATATGCCACGAAGACGTGCAATCTCCCTCGTGAGTGGATGGATCGTGCCCCGTTCTGTCGCGAGCAGGCTCGGCAGACTACCGTTTACATCGAACGGCGCAGTAACATCAATAGGTACGCTCGCCGCCTGATCTTTTTCTGTCTCAATTGATGCAACTGCTTGTTCGAGTGTATGTTTGAGATCGTTGATACGCTTACCGTACGCGCCCCGCTCGCTAGGATCGAGGCTCGGCAAGCGTGCGTAAAGCTGTTTAATTTCGACAGCTTTCAATATGTCACGCGGCTGGTCTAATTGGGCAATTCGCTCAAGTAACAACGCCTCTGTTTCTGCAATTTTTTCCATATTATATACAGTATACCGCAAAAGTCATGCGGCCGCATTAGCTCGACTGAATAACCAAGAAGATGATTGTTCCAACAGCCGCCGCACCAACAATGAGCCAGGTAGCTAGCAGTATCGGAGAACTTGTATGTGTATTTTCGACTATTCCCGCATCTTCTGCCCCATCTAGTTTTGGTGCTTCGAAATCTCCGCCAGCACCGTTCGCCTTGGCCGCCGATTTAGCGCGCAAATCAGCCGCTATTTTCTCTTGAAGCTTTGAACGCTGCTCGTCTTGTCGTATATACATTCCCATATCTGTAGTGTAACACGCGTCACACTTTGCGGCCAGTCTAGCTATGGTGTATACTAGACCCATATTTCACGATAAGGAGGGAAATACATGGCAACTAAAAAAACCGCTTCCGCCAAGAAGTCGAAACCGACTGTGGCGAAGCAAATGAAAACTAAAGTAACGACTGTCAAAGCGGTTGCTGCCGACGCTACACCTGCAACATCATCACGTAGCAAAACACCGAAACTGTTTCAGGGTCGTTCATTTATTCTTGGCGCATTTATCGCTGAGTTTATCGGAGCGTTCATCCTAGCATCAGCAGCGGTACTTACTCGTGGTGAGCCTTTGTATGTTGGTTTCACCCTGATTGCTGTCGTACTCATCGTTGGTACACTTTCAGGCTCGCACATTAACCCGCTTGTTACCGTTGGTGCGTGGGCAACACGCAAAATCACCGGCAGGCGTGCACTCGGTTACGTAGCAGCTCAAATACTTGGTGCGCTACTTGCGTTTGTGGTTGTATCTGCATTCTTCAACGCTGCGCCTCAGGTGAGCCAAGAAGCAGCTATGATGGGTCAGCAAGCAACCGAGATGTTTAAGGCAAATCCAATTCCAGCAGGTAAAGAATTCTACGTGTTCTTCGCCGAAATGCTCGGTGCTGCAATCTTTGCACTCGCAGTATCAAGCGCGATCCGCGAAAAGCGCAATCGTGCTGCACAAGCGCTTACGGTTGGTCTTGGCTTCTTCGTTTCACTCATGATCGCTGGCCTTACGGTAAGTGCAGTGAGCGGAAGCGTGGTCCTAAACCCAGCTGTCGCATTCACAGTTCAGGCAGTGTCATTCACTAGCCTCGACCTATGGGCGATATTGAGCTATATCGTTGCACCGATCATCGGTGGTACGATTGGGTTCTTCTTGTACGACGTACTTCGTGGCGAAAGCGACGGCGGCGACGACAAGCTACTCGCAGACACACTCTAAAATTCATCTGCGGTACACAAAAATACACCTCGCATTGCGGGGTGTATTTTGTATATCGCCTGTGTCCGTCTTCTATTCATCTTGCTGCGGTCTATCGACAAGTAACGGCTCGACGCTCGGCTCGGCATCGGCAATTTTAACGATATCTTTGTCTATCTTTTTCAGTTCTTTGTGAGCATTGTTGTAATGGTTGACCGTCGTCCCAAGACTATTGCCGAGCCTCTGCATAAAGAGTTCGTATGCTGCTATATGTCGTCCCAATTGGCCAACTCGCACCTGTATGTCTTTGGCCTGCTTTTCGATCTGCAAACTCCGCAGACCCTGTAAAACCGTTTGTAAATATGCCATGAAACTCGTAGGACTTACAATAATCACTCGCTTATCACGAAACGCATACTCCACCAGATCACGCGCACTCGAACCCGTTCCTACATCACCAATTAACAGATCGTAGTATAGTGACTCGCTCGGTATAAACATGAATGCAAAGTCCATAGTTTGCTCGTCTGGGCGAATATATTTACTTGTTTCATCGATACGCCCCTTAAGGTCGTTACGCACTTTCGCGAGCAGCACTTCACGCTCAGACTTACTCTTGCTCGCTACCATCCTATTATAGTTTTCAAGACTAAACTTACTGTCAATAGGTAAGATCATTTTGTCCTGCAGGCGCACAATAGCATCGGCAATCTGTCCGTCTTTAAACTTGTATTGCATCTCAAATTGACCAGGAGGCAAAACATTCTCCAGAACACTTTCAAGATAGTACTCCCCAAACACGCCTCGCTGTTTCGGATTTTGTAATACATTCTGCAGTGTCTTAAGTTCATCTGCCACATCAACTACTCGACGATTGGTTTCATCGAGCTTCGTAAGCCGATTACTCACGTCGCTTACTAGCCGTGCGCTCTCACTAAGCTGTCGCTGCATCGACTGTTGCATACGTAGAGAGCTATTATCGAGCTTCTCGCCCATGTGTTGCTGCATTCTCGCCATGGACCTATTCATCTCTACAAGGTCTGTCTTGAGCATATGTACGCTGTCTTTATCTTCTACCTTTTGTATTCTTTGTAGAAGTATCACTATTGTCACAACAAAACCACCGACGATTAGCACGCCGAGTACAATCAAAATAAGCATATCCATAGTGTCTAGTATACCACTAGATTACAGATGGGATGATGCGCGAAGAAACCGCCACCAGTGCGAACACAATGAGCACAACTACGGGGTTGCGGATGCGTGCAATCCACGTGTAAAGACTATAGAATAGCGCATATAGCACAATTGACCAGATAATCTGTTCAACTACATGCAAATCTGCCAACCAAGCAGCAAGTCCCCATAAGCTGATAGCCGCACCTAGCACGATGAGCAGCGGGCGAAATATCGATAGTCGTACAAGTGTTACCAGACCTATCAGTGCGACAATGACGGCGGCGATATTACCCGAATATGTCGTAATATTAACACAGGCGGCAGCACCTGGGTCATTACAAAAAAATGCGCGCAGTATGTAGTTTTCCAGCACAAATGCAATCGCCCATACGAACACACCAAGTAGTAACCCCGATGAAGCAGCTTTAAGCATCAAGCGTTGATCTTGATCGATAATTGCAGGCTTTGTTTCTACGACATAGTCAGCCACAGGTAACTCCGATTTACACAGTTTAATTTATACTATCATACACTATTGATCATTTTTTTGCAAGTCAGCTGATTTTGCACGCTTTTCGTCTAAATACCACAATGCGCCAATACATGCAGCTGCTACCCCGCCAAAAATATCGAGAGGCGTGTGCACTAGCGCGAGCACGCGACCGACACACACCAATAAGGCTATAATTAACGCAACCGCTACCACCCAGGGTTTACGCGTCCCATACCAGATAGCAAATACAATCACCCATACAAATAGAGCGTGATCCGACGGAAATCCCGGATTATCAAGATATGAGGCTCCCGGCTCAACCCCTAGAAGCTCGAAGGGTCGCTGTGCACTCGGCTGATATAGCAGCGAGAATAACTTTGCAACCAAGTACGACGTAAGCCCCGCCACAAGCATGCGCGAGTACACAGAAAATTTTCGTCTATTTGGCACGTATAGCAGCAATGTTGCCGCGGCTAGTATCACCAGCGGAAATACCAATCCATCGGCAATCAACTGAACAAAGCTTTCTTCCATGTACTTAGTATACACCCTCTACGAGCGAGGCCGGCTACAGAGCTACTCGCCTATAGAATTGGTATTGAAATCTATGTACGCCACGTATGTTTGCCACGCCGCTATATCGTTATCGGATAGTTTCATTGCAGCATCAACCCATGTCCTAAGCAGCGCTTCGTCAAACGATACCACCTCTCCCTGATTAAGCTCAGGCCAGCCAGCTCGCTCAGAGGCTTGCGTTTCGATGGCGACAATGCGTGCAGCACCAATTTGCTTGTCGTGTGTTATCCCATAGGTCTGTACCGCCTTACGCACCAGTTGTGTGTATGCGTCACCCGCTTGCGCGGTATATGAATATACGGTAGTTTGTTTGTCTTCGCTCGACTTCTCAACCGCGGCTACTTGCGCATGCTCGTGAGGCTCTCCGTCATGTGCAGATACCGTTGCACCCAATCCTGCGAAGACGCCACCTATTGCGCCTACGATACCAATCCCTACTACAAAACCAACATGCTGAATAAGCTTCATACTTTTCCTCCTTAAGCTGTATATTAACTATTATAAAGCATTTTTTCGTCAGCTTAAAAAACAGTTATTTTTGCGCGACCGAAACTACCGCCACCTCAATAGCGAGTACCCCATGTTTCAGTTGATCTTGCGCACTGTAGTAAGTATCGTACAGTGATGCCGCTTCCTCGGCGGACGTAGTAGCGGGGAGTATATTTTTATAGTTTTCAGAACGTGTCATATCAATGAACGAAGCGTACTTACGAATATCTTTCACTTCGACCAACACTTGGCGAGGCTCACCTTCCTGCAAGTGGCCAGCACCATCGCGGTAGTCTCGTCGTAACCACACCTGATCGCCCGGCTGGTACTGCGAGAACTTATCCCTATCCAGCCTACCTTCAATAGTCTTGCGTCCTGCAATGATGTCGTCCACAAGATACGATTCGCGACCTGATTCCCATACTGTCATGTCAGGTATTTTAGTGTACAAGCCGTAGTGACGCAAGAGAAGGCGGTTAATTAGACATCACGTAGCATGCTTTTGCAAACCCGCTCGCCGGATCTCCAAAATACGGGTTGGTGCATGCTACTGGACTCGTCTGATCTTTCATCGCAGTAAACCTTCCTTGAGCCAAAGAGCCATATGCCACAGTAGCGGCGCCGCTAAATGTACACGTACCATTTTCATTTGCACAAGAGGTGGTTGGCATGCCTGCGTAAATCCTTGTAGACGTCGTCCACCCAAAACCTGGACACGGATCAAGCGCGTTAACACTATTATCCTTGACGGCTGGCGCTCCGTTTCGAGAGTAATACACATCACCCGAATTGAGTTCCGCAGCTACCGCATAGCCTTGCGATGCGGTACATACTGTCAGGACTTTGTACAAGCCTTTCGTGGCATTAATTTTGCTACTTTCTTGCAGCACAGCCAGCGTAGTCACAGGGCTTCCTGCAGTCGCTTCGGCAAGCTTCACAACTTTATTTGCGCCCGCAATATCAGACGATGCGGTTGTCGCACGAGCTCTTTCTTGTACGCCGTTAAACGCCACAATAGTGATGGCAGCAAGAATGCCAATCACAACAATAACGATAAGTAGTTCGACTATCGTAAACCCGTAGCTTTTTTTCATATTTTCAGTATAGCATAAGCATTTCATTGCTATTTACCGAGCTATGATAATCGGGTCATCTATTAATCCGGTCATAGTATTGCCGTTGCCATGCGAGCCGATAGTTACTCCCGTAGCAGTCGCATCAGTCGGTGGTGACACCGAGCTTGCAGTTGCAACAACTTTTCCGTCCACATACAATTTCAACGAAGAATCAACATACTCAACAGCAACATGATACCATTTACCCGCACTAAGCGCCCCATTCATGATTGCGACACTGTATGAGCCATTGTGGCCGGCTTG
Organism: Candidatus Saccharibacteria bacterium GW2011_GWC2_48_9; assembly: GCA_001003725.1. Taxonomy (GTDB): domain Bacteria; phylum Patescibacteriota; class Saccharimonadia; order Saccharimonadales; family Saccharimonadaceae; genus Mycosynbacter. Next base: position 72,438 of record LCPR01000005.1, on the reverse strand, counting down.
TAGCCGACACCCAGGCGCGTACATAGCAGAATCCGGTGAACCAGTCGCAGGCATGGATAGTACATTATTGCCAGTACTACAGCTCGTCATTTTTATCCACGCTGCTTTCATGTAGTAGGTCGCACTGAGCCTTGCATCCGTCAACACCCTCGTACCGCCCGCACCATTAAAAGCCAGTGAGCAGCCAGAGCCGGACGGCGTATCCGTAGACCATGTCACGCCAGACGTCATCGTAGCAGGTGTCGTACTGCCCTCAGCTGCGTTATTGAGTGTCGTACCCGAGCACTCGTTGAATGCCCACGACCCAGTGGCATCCTGTAAGTTTTGTCGCTTTATCTGCGCAGCAAATGCAGTTCCACTCGCAATACGCCCCCGCTCCTGAATACCGTTGAAAGCCACAATAGTGATGGCAGCAAGAATGCCTATCACGACGATAACAATGAGTAGTTCGACAATAGTAAAGCCACGTGCATTCCGCATATGCTTTTGAGTATACTATGCTTATTACAATTTCGCTACAACGCTAAGACAAAGCTATACTTAAATACTGTCGATAAGATTCGGGGTATCTGGCTTCGGCGAGTGTATAGCGGCGCCTACTTCATGTAAAGCTAAAAAGCCTCTTGGGCACGGACGAAGCATATCGTATAGCGAGCTTGTGTCGGTCACCGTACTAAATTCAGGCATCTCAGATGTTGCATCGATTGTGATCACTGAAAACGTTCCATGCGTGACGCCTTCTGGGTCTTGCCAAGAACTGTGCACACCAGCAAATGCGACAAGTTCTTGATCACCTGGCTGCACATAATAAGCAAGTTTTTTACCGCTACCATTGAGTTCATAAAAGCCATTAGCGGGCACTAGACAGCGACTCTCGCGCACTGCACGCTCCCAGCTATGTCGAGATAGTATATTTTCAGATGAGATATTATACGTTTTGTAGCGAAATACCGAGTTGGTATCTTTCGCACCCTTCGCTACAAGCCCCCATTTCATTAAGGACACGGCGCGCTTGCCGTCAGTCGCAGTCACCACTGGCGCACTGACGGTTGGGCTTATGTTATATGAAGGTTTAATTCCTTTTGGTAGTCCATCTGGAATGTCAAAACGTTTACTTAAATCAGCTGTAGTGTAGAGCGCGTAGCGAGATATCATCTCCTTAGTATAGCTTACTTTTTATATAATTAAAACTATATCAGGTCAAGTACATGTTACTGCGTGTTATCTTTTCAGTACAGTCGTCAACTTACGTCGATATAGCGACACAAAAGAATAAGAATCCTTATGTAGTGCAATCGATTGTAATCCTCGTCTGTATCTCAGTACCATGCCCGAAAAGGACTTGAACGGACGGGCAGAAATACCGATCACAAGGGACCTGTCATATATCACACTGCGGCCAATTAAATGGTAACTGAGGTCGATATCATCATGAATATCATTTTTATCGACATGAACATAAGGGTGAATGGCTTGCCAGGTAGTCCTTCGGATTGCAAAGTTTGACCCAAAAAGTGGTGGCTGCGTAAGCGCCAAGCCAACAAGATAAAAATATGCTTCCATATATAAATACTTCGCTAGTGTCGCCTGCAGACGTCCGGTATCGTAAAATTCACCAGGCCCCGTGAGTGCGTCGAGCTGAGAGTTTAAGCTGAATTGCTGGTGTATGCGCTCGATCCAATCCACAGGCGCCACAGAATCTGCGTCGCAACGCACAACGATATCACCCGTTGCCGCGTCGTAACCAGTTGCAGCAGCAATACCTATCCCCTGCGTACGCTGATGCACGATCATATAGTTTCCGTGATCTCTGACAAGTCGTATAGTAGCATCCGTACAATTATTATCTACAATTATCACTTGGCTTGGCGTCACTGTTTGCGCAGCTATCGCATCGAGGCAGCGCACAATTGTATCCTCTTCATTAAATACTGGAATGACAAGGGATATTGTTAATGGGCTTTTCATGAATAATATTAGTGTACTGCTTATGCAAGGAATTACCAAGATTTACGATCAAAGTGATTGGTGAAGTAAGGACAAAAATCAAAATTAAAGCGCCGTGTACTTCGATGGCCCGAAGGCCAAGAAGTACACGGCTACTTTAACAATCGATAGCGCTAATCAGATACAGAACTCCAGTCCACCGAGGAGAGCTGCCCGTTTCGCTGGAAGTAGCGAGCTGCAATCACCTCGCCGACCTGGACTCTCACCCAAACCTCCTGTCTGATGTTCTCGGAATGTCGATTCTGGTTTGCATCGAGATACACGACTTCGTACGTCTCACGACGTTCGTCTCCAATTCGCTCGCTTCCTATAGAGCCGTCGTTTCTGCGTAGCGCAAATTTCTCCGGCCACGCGACTTCAGATGAGGTTGCATCTGAGACACTAACCCATCTTTCTGTCTGCCAACGATCGTACAGATAGACATACCAATCGTCGTAGATTGGCTCTTGATGCGTCACTGGCACCTGCCTCGACTTCTGAACGGGCTCTTGGTATGGAACCTGCACCGATCGTGTGCATGTTTTGGTCTCCACCCGGAACGAACCGTTTCCGTTGTCGACAGTTTTGGACCCACAAACATAATTCTCCGATCCGGCACGATACTTGGTTTCGTAGTCTGTGTACAGCTCCGTTCGATAAGAGTCGATCACCGTCCTGTAGTCACGGATGCGGCGTTCGCTACTTGCAACACGAGCATCGCCGGGATAATCCCATCCGCTGTCCGTGAGCGTTCTGTACTGCTCTACTTCGACACTACGTTGCCAGTGACGCTCGGTTGCGGTCACGACGCCCTCTACTGTTGCCGTGTAGTACCGCACCACCTGGAAACCAACGAATGCTAGCACAATCGCCAGGACTATGGCAGCTAGCAAAAGCAGCTTTTTACCGTGTGGCGTGTGCAGCGCTTGTAAGAGCCTCGGCAGCTTACTCAACCGCACGCGCGTTTCGTGTTCGCGCTGCGATTGAGCCCGGATTTCCTCGTAGAACTTCGTGTCTCTCCCTGTATCCGGAGCAGTCCCGGGCAAAACAAGGTCTTTCATGACTCGAGGCTCGGATGCTTTGCCTTTGATAGTACGGATCGCCTTGTCTAGGTCGCTCTCGATAATTTCATCGCGAGGATCCGGCAATGTGTCGAAGTGGCTCGAGCTGCCGTCATACGTGATAGTACGATTGACGGTGTCGTCGAAGTCAAGCGGACGCCCGCAGCTACTACAGTTTTTTGAATTCCCGTAGTTGAGCGTCTGACACCTTCCGCAGTTCCAAGCAGCACCAGCATTGAACTTCTCCAGCTGTACTCCATCTGTGACGATGTTGGCATCATGCGGCAGATACCATTGCTCACTCGGGGTTAGAACTGAGTCTTGCGGATATTTACAGCGTGGACAAACCGGATCGGATCCTGAGATCCTGGTCTGACCGCAATCGCTGCAATCCCATCTGCCTTCAAATATCTCGGAAGATTTTTTCAAGGTAGGCCTCTCCTGTAGAATGGTCTGCAAGCATCTAGACGAGAAGTCTATAGCTTAGCACTGATTGTTAAAGATCATGTGTACTATACAATATTTCTAATTATATTACAATATATTGAAGCTACGTAGCGCCCGTATGTTCACAGACTAAAGCACGCTCGCCAACATATACCGCAGCGTAAACGCTTACACAAAGCTTGCGAGGACGCCTATAATACGCCAGGCCAACCACGCACTCACTAAAATTACAAATGCACCAATAACAAACATTAGTCGCTCGCCGATAGGCATCTGCATTCTACGCATATACGACGGCAATCGTATTCCCAGTAAAATAACCGCGACTGCGAAAAGGATATCAAACTGCATACCAGACCCTAATAACTCTTTGCCTCTTTCACTACTTCCGCTAGTTTCTGACTCATATTTGCATACCACTCTTTACCACCGCAGCCTTCGCTAGGATGCATGTAAATATCTCGCAGACCGTCTTTTGTTGGCACGATACTACCAACAACGCTACCGATCACTGGCTGTGCGTCAGTACGAGGTGACAACGTAACTACTTTGTCGCACGACGCGTATCGTTCATCAGTTTGCCTACCAACCACTGATGAGTCGCTGATGTACAATATTCTCGATTTAAAATCAGCGCCATGCTTAGTGTACTCGTACCTCAGGTTACGACTTGTATCGTTCAATGGCAGGTATATCCGAGCCTCGGGTATGTAAACTCTATTTTCCGAAATATCTATAACGGGGTATTTATAGCGGTCTTCTTCAGCATTCCTTAGCAAGAAACTCATTGATATATCAGAGTTATCGCTGTACTCTTTCAATTTCGTTATATGCCATGCGCTTAGACCTTGCGCCACGACCAACAATAAAATGATCACCCAAAGAATAAATGTACTATCTAGCGCGAATGAACGTTTCCGAGAGGTTTGTTTTTTTGTCATAACATAATCATAACAAATGAAAGATACATTTAGGGTAAAACTTTACGCTTATGGTGACGGCAAAGTGCAAGTACCGTCTTCAAGCTTGCGTAGTATATCTAAACGCACCTCTACTCGGGGGGTATATATACACTAGCGAGTTAATATTGCTCTTGCCAGTTCTTCCGTAGCCAACCGAGGGCTAACGTAGAGAGAAAGAATCCAACAGGTGGAACAATCGCATTAATCCAAGGATTTTCATTGCCGATGACAAATAAATACGCTAGTACGACTATGTAGGTGAACATAATAATCGACACCCTGCGCACCCAGCTTGTCTCCCACTTCTTATCCAGCGTCACCGCTTCGTTGCGCCTTTCTATCGCTTCAATTCTTTGTAGTAAATCATCTTGTTTTGCCATATGGCCCTATTGTAACAAAAATAATAACCTTTTATCAGACGCGTTAAGCTACTACTACAAAACGACACTCAAATGTAGAAGTTGACCAGGAGTCCTACTTAGCTTCGCAACCCGTATATCGCGACTGATGCCCAGCGTGGAGCGGACTTCCTCCATACAGCTTACATACACCTTCCGAGGGAATGTTCTTGTATACATCCACCCTCACGCCATCGCTACAATCATCTCCCGAACAGTGTATATAACTAATCGTTTCAGAATAGTATGCCGCCTGCATCACTATACCAAGTCCAATAAATGGCATAGCTATGATTGCTACTATGATCAATATCTTTTTCTTTGTTTTCATATCATGACTATACAACAACCCAAGTGCAAAAACATCTCACGTATGCAATGCCACAATCTACTGCACCGACGTTCCATAACCACTACGAGCCTACAGCACCTATACTAGGACAAGCCATTTACGAATTGTTCGCACAATCTCCTCTTCGTCTGACGTAATTTCTTCTAGATTACGAAATGTCATATAACCTCGTGTATCAGACACCCGCTCTATCAAGGCAACATTCTTTAGGATTGACTGGGAATACTGGATGTGTTTTGGGTGATATTGCAAGATGATTCTATAAAATATACAAACGATTTTTAACATAATCATGATTATAAGCAGGACATGCACCATTGGACATGCTAAAAGAATTATTACTAATATCCTCGGCTTTTTTAAATTCTTCGTATTGACCGCGCGCAAGACTGAACCTCTCCCCTAGTCCACAATCATCAGCATTTGTCTGAATAGGGATAACGACCATTAGACCAGTAGCTATCAAGAGAAAGCCGGTGGCAATAATAGCAACATACTTAGATTTCATGTGTAGCAGTATATCATAATACACATCGACAGCTTGCAGGAGCAAAGACAATACGCTAAGCCAAGCGCGCACATACGCCCCAATACTCATAATGACTATACTTGTTGGAGTGGAGGAAATATCGCAGTCAGCTGCACTGTGCCGAACCACCCGAACTTTTACTCCGTAAAAACATTCGGGGGCTGAGCCGCAACCTAGGACAAAGAAAAAAGTCCTAAATCAGAAGATCTAAGACTTTTTTCATGGCTGGACATAGAGTCAGTATTTCGAACTATTACTAGCGACGAACTTGCTTTAGTTAGCTAATTCAAATACTACTAGAATTAAACTATACTTATATGATGAGTCCAAACATTTACTTAGATATTGATGGCGTGCTTTTGAGCAACGGTAAGTCCGCTATAGGTTTAGATAGCTTTATTGCGTACCTAGATGATAAACATCAGGGTAATGTGTATTGGCTAACCACACACTGCAAAGGATCCAACGATAGCGTAATAAGCTACTTAAAGCAGTTTGTAGGCAATGAACAAACACTAAAGGCTATGGGACACATTAAGCCTACAAAGTGGAATGTAGCGAAGACTGAAGGTATTGACCTGGATCAACCATTTATATGGTTTGATGACAATCTTCTCTACGGTGAAAAGATGATTTTGGAACAGAATAATGCTCTGGAGAATATGATTCTGGTGAATCTCAAAGACAAGCCTAATAGTTTAGAAAATTTCGTTCAAGACTTTCCGATCCCTGTCTAATTATGTGCTGTACCATTAGTAAAGATCACTTGAGGTAGAGGTATGCGGGAATGATCACGTTTTCTAGTAACGTTACTTTTAGTTATCATTTCTTATCAATTAAGCGATGAGCGGTTAAGATGCTAGCCTCTGTCGAAATGTAGTATTTTGTGGTTATTTTTGCTTATATCCACCAAACACCTTCTTTTACTGTGCTCATAGGGTTCCATTTATCGTAATGGTACTTAGCATCTTCTCCGCGCTTCAGTTCTTTTATTGGATAAGCGTCTTTTAGCTCAGGAATGAGATCTACAAGCTCAGGTATATCAGCGAAAGGTGTAGGCTCCCATTTGTGCAGTTCGTCGTAAGGCTTATTAAAAAGCTTTATAACACGCTTACTGAAGGGTTTTACAGGAGATATGATCTCGAAGTCCGTCGCCATCCACTCTTCACGGCTTGAGCCATAATATCGATTCATCAACGTAACCACTGGTTTAATGTTACTAAATGTCATAGCAATACCAGACTCTGCATAGCCGAGGTTTCTTGAAACACACCAACATTCTTCATCGTGTCTACCTTCAATCCAAGCTTTATAATGCAAAAAGTCTTTATGAAGTCCGTTAAAGCCCTGATCTTGGCTTCTTGATCTTAGTTCTACGCTATCCTCTATCGGATCAACAAGGAAGATGTATAGGTACTTTTGCGTACCCTGAAATGACACAAACCGATCCGTGTACCAATGAAAGACAGGTCGCTCACTACCTTCCCGCACTCTATGCGTTTCAAAAAGATTGTCAGAGTTATGTATCAATAGAAGCTTTGTCATAGTTAGTAATATAACGCTTTCTGAAGCCGAGGTTACTGGCCAGTGTTTAAATTAATCCTCTCCCATAGCAATAGAAAATTGTTTACGACAGCCTCCTGTACGCTAATTAGCTTTTCGCCAGATAATTCTGTTAAGGCTTCATTAATATACTCTTTTGCGTTTTCATCGTATGCATATAAACAACTACTGAATAATTCTTCATAGTCTTTGAGATTTCCACTCTCGCTAGCATCGGAAAGCATTTGTATATGCGGGCTAATAAGGTCAGATACCTTAGAGAGCTCACTAATGGGGTATTTCTTAATAAGGAATAGTGACATAAGATTAGTCGGTTGGTTAAGACTTTCTTCGGAAGGATTAGAGAGGGACGCAGTGGCGTATAGAAGTACTATAAACCAAAGCTGAATACCTTCTGTCAGCTTAGGGTGCTTTTTAATTAGATACGCAAGTTTTTCGTTAATCAATATATCGGAATATTCTTCGTACACGCTATCATAGGTCTTGATGATATGCTGAATATCTTTATCTGTTGACTCATCAGAATTAATGATGCTATCCGTCTCTGACTTTCTAATACTATCTTCTAGACTTACTAATGGCGTAGATCGAAATGAATGTAGACCTGCCATATATACGGTATGAAAAGATTCTGAGGTTGATAGACTTCGTAATTCTTTAGGTGCAGTTTTCTCGTCAGTAAGCGCAAGACAACTACTAACAGAGCCCATAAACATAACTCTCGAAAGATCCGTATGAATAGCTTGATTGATTTCGTTTATTAGCCATTTGCTGTACTTGCTGTCTTTACTACCCTCTGATTCATTAACAAGTTTTGAAAGAAATTCTAAACCTTTAATATCTGCTTCTAAGAGCATTTTCTTATGATCTGATTTAGCGCTTATCTTTTTATTCCACTGATCAATTGCTAACTGAACTAATGTATCCACTGAATATTTTTTAGAGAATAACCCCATCTACATAACCCTTTCTAATACGCTATGCGTTTTGATTAGCCGAGTGAAATTGCAACTACTAAAAGTAATCCAATGGCCATAAACGTCCAATATAATGCAGGGCGCATTCTTTTCTTTGTCCCGCCGTCTGGTGTTGTTAAGACTGGGTGTTTAACTCGTGAATAAAGCGTTGCACCCATTATCAATATGATCCCTACTTGTAGCATTATAATCTCCTGTTAAGTTATTGATCCGTGCCAAACTAAAAAGCTCGCCACAGAGCGAAGCCTAAGCTCCGATACCGTTTCCAGTATGACCATCGTGAAATAGTAACCCTATGACGAGCTGTTATTTCACGATGGATTTTATTAACCGTGCCCCATAAAGGGGGTTAGGTCGTAGACTTGTGCAAGTCTTGTTGTTGATTATACCCGAAATACAAAAATATTACCGACGTTATCATTTACTTGCCTCGTACACCTGTACCATAGATACCTAATCGTATATAAAAATAGAAATAGACTTCGGGGACTTATAGAGACAGAAGGAGTACTAGGGGGTACTATCTTGCATAGAAAAAGTTTATAATATAACCAAGTGAATAGCCCCGCAATACCTCTCTGGAAGAAGCGTTTCGTCGTACTTTGGTATGATTTTATTCGAAGTGAATTAGTTTATAATGAAATCCGCCCTATAATCACTCGTTCTGATGATTCTATTCTGACAAACCAACAGATGATTGATAAGATTCTAGACTGTGCGAAACGTTATGGACTGCCGAATGAGTGCTGGAATGCAGTTGTCAGGTACTACTCAACCCCGACACCTGCTCTAATAGAAGTAGTTGACCAGATTGAACCTATCGTTATATGTCACGAAAGTGACAAGACTATCATCAATGCTTCGCCGCTAACCACAAAAGAAGAGCTTTCTGAATTTATTCGTATTAAATACAAGACTAAAAAGCCTGAAGGCAAACAAAGAGTGAACGCTCGTGCCTCAGTTCGTAGAAGTCTCATCATAAGCAGACGGTTAAATGATGGTTTGTCGTACAAACAGATTGCAGACTACCTTTTGGATAACGGTATTGATATTGAAGAGCCAAATATACGCACAATAGTGTCCGAGCACAAGAAAAGCATTAAATAAGACTTTTCTAACACTATGCGTGTAAGTTTTATCTGCTAAATATAGTGGTACATAGTACTTGCACCCTGAAATGTCCCCGTTTGCGGTGCAAGTAGCGGGGACTTTTCATTTCTTAAAAAAGAGGAAAAGTCATATGAGCAACTTGCACATCATAGAGGTGCAGATTCACAAACCCGTGAACGACGGCTTCCGGGTAAAAGTATCCGTACTTGATCTCGGTATGTTTCTAAACGGTGTCTTAGTGTTTCCGCCTAACGATCAACACGAAGAATGGATCACCTATCCACCAGTGATAAAAATAGGCTATAAAAAGATTTATCCAGCGGAATTTAACAAGAAGGAAACGTTATGGAGCGAGATACACCAGGCGTGCACTGAAGCCGTAAAGCTCGAGCAATCTTACGATACCCCTACTGAACTGGACGATCCTGAAGATTGGAGTCAAGAGAAATTAAAGCGACAGCTTGACAAGGTATGGCCCGATGAAAACCAATGATACTAAATTACCTGACAAATCTTTACTTAATAGAACTTTATCTCAAGATATCTCTATATATAAAGATACCTCTATAAAGGTTCCTCCTAATAAAGATAAAGCATTAAAGATCCACCCAGATATAGATACTTCTATAAAGATTCTTAGCGATAAATACGACTATCTTTCACTCCGCAATATACTCCGCGAAGAGATGGATAAAGCTATTACAATCGAGCAAGCAGAACAGATAGGAAATGCCCTTACGGATCTCTATCTAGCACTGTATTTTGACGAACCTTAAGAGTATAATAGTTACTGCACACAACTTATCCGAAAGACTTTTTATTTTCTGTCCTGAAAAGGGGCAGTCTGTACAATCTTTCGGGGTTGTGTGCAACAGGCTGTCCCTTTTTGGACGGCAGAAAGATATATAATGATTTCAAAGCAAAACCGTGCAGTTTTACTCGCACGAGTGTCCAGTAAGACACAGGAAGAAGAAGGCTACTCCCTGAACGCTCAGGAGAGCCTACTGCAAGAGCACGCCAAAAATAAGCAACTGCGTACAGTTAAGATATTTAAAATAGCTGAAACCGCTTCAAAACAGTTAGAGCGTAAAACCTTTCAGGAGCTACTGACTTATTTAAATGACGGCAATGCCGATCATCTAATAGTTGAAAAAACCGACCGTTTAACTCGAAATCTGAAAGACGCTGTATCAATTGATGACTGGCTTGAAAAAGATGAAAACCATATTCTTCACTTAGTTAAAGAGCACTCAGAAATCCATAAAAAAGCTTCGTCTGACGTTAAGTTTATGTGGACTATCCATTTAGCCGTAGCAAAAAAGTATACCGATAACTTACGTGAAGAAGTGGCAAAAGGAACAAAGCAGAAGCTTGCTGAAGGTTGGCTTCCAGGGAAGCCGCCAGTTGGTTATATGACGGTAGGCGATACTGGAAAACGTACACACGTCATAGACCCTGCCACTGCTCCGCTCGTTAAGAAAATGTTTGATATGTATCTCGAACCAAGTACTTCAACTGATAAATTGGCTAGAGATATGTCTGAGCTAGGGTTGAAAACAAAGTATGGTAAAGCGTTATCTCGCAGTCATATTCAGAAGACACTACAGAACCCTTTCTATATAGGGGTAAACCGCTGGTGTGACGTAGATTATCCCAATGGACTTCAAGAGCATCTCATTTCAAAAGAGACATTCGAAGCCGTTCAGCGTAAACGAATACGCAAAAATGTTCCAAAATATAGCAAACATAACCCAGACTATAAAGGCTTGTTCAGTTGTAGAAACTGCAAAGGCTTAATCACGTGGGAGCTACAGAAAGGACGCTGGTACGGTCATTGTAATAGCTACCGCAAATATATGGGCTGTCCAAAGCAGAAATGGATTCGTGAAGATTATGTAGAAGGCAAACTTTTAACCTTGTTTGATGACCTCATATGTCCATCTCCTGCAATTATGGAATGGGTTAAGAATGCGTTACGTGCACGTCACGAAAGCACTATGCACCTTCACGCTACAAGTACCGATCTGCTACGTTCACAACTTGATACGATTACACGCAAGAAAGATATTTTGTACGAGGATAGACTTTCGGAACGTATAGTGGCGGAGGCGTACGATAGACGCTACAAAGAGCTACTTCAAGAAGAAGCTAACACCAAGCATTCACTCGATACGGTTGATGATTTTTCGAATAGACAATTTGAGCACGGAATGAAAATACTCGAACTATCACAGAAAGCCTCAGAGGTATTTCCAAGTAAGAGTCCTGAGCAAAAAAGAATCATACTTTCACGACTATTTTCGAACCTGAGCATTGATGGGCCTACATTAGATATAGAGCTCTCATCACTAGCACTTGCGATAGCTGATAAAGTCAAAATTCATAAAGAACTTGAAACTAAATTCGAACCTACTAAAAACAACCCCAATAACAGAGGTCGAATAGGACTCGAGAGTCAATTAAAGTCTACTTGGCTGGGGTGGAGGGATTCGAACCCCCGAATGCTGGTACCAGAAACCAGTGCCTTACCACTTGGCGACACCCCAAGAATGAACAATAGCTCAAAAAGAGCTGCATTTACTATAGCAGGCTACGAACGTTTTTTCAACGGACTCAGGGGTATACCTATGGCCAGTACAGACAATACGGCTAGCACCACTGATACACATGCAACCGCTATTGATACAGGCCCAAGTATACCGCCTATCAGTGGCTGTGCCCACCATGCGCCCACGCCCCAGCCAATCGGTAGCAAAAGTGCACAGACAAGGCCCGTGTAGCGAATCAGGAGACTTGCAGAGAGACGAAGCAGGTATATGAGCGAAAAGACGCCGGCACTTGCTACCGACACCGCCAAGAGCAATCCACCCCTTCCTCCTGCTGCGCCGCTCTGAGCTACCTCAGCTGCTATGATGTCTAATTTGTAGAGTAGATATGTCGTTACGACAACCACCAGAACAGCATACAGCACCGCAACCGGATACATGCGCGCATTTCGCAAGCTTGATGCATTCGTTGCTTTGATGTACTTCATATCTTTTATTATACACAGCTAACAGACTCAGTGGTTGATCCTGTAGCGTATTTATGCAATAACGTTGTCAAATTCGCTTTTTTGCTTGTGCTTTTAGAGATAAATGTATAGAGTAAATATCAGCGAAAGTTACAAAAACAAACATTTTACAAAAAACAAAACGTGATTGTTTCGTTCGCTCTACGATATACCCACCACAACAAAATCGTTCCCCTGCCTCTCGGTAGGGGTTTTTTGAATACGGCAGAATAGCCAATAGCTACGAAGATACTTTGCGAGAGTTTTCTTCTCGCCATTTGGCGATAGCGCCGTGGTTACCACTTAGTAGCACTTGCGGCACTTTCATGTCTCGGAAATTTTCTGGTCTAGTATACTGCGGGAACTCTAGTGTTTCCCCATCACTGAAACTTTCTATCTCAGCACTCGCCTCACCCCCGAGCACACCCGGTATAAGGCGTACAATACTATCTATGATAGTCATCGCCGGCAGCTCGCCGCCTGTAAGTACATAATCCCCCACTCGAATTTGCTCGTCTACAAGCGATACGATCCGCTCATCGTAGCCTTCATAGCGACCACAAATAAAAATATATCCCTGGTCGGCTTCGTCTGCGTGCGCTTGTGCCATGGACTGTACCCAGCGCTCGCCACGTGCCGTCATAAGAAGTACTTTTGCTGTCGGATCGATACTCTTAGCGTGCTCTACTGCAGCAAATAGTGGCTCCGGCTTGAGCAGCATGCCATCACCCCCACCATACGGAGTGTCGTCGACAGTACGCCGGGGTCCGATACCGAACTCTCGCAGATCTACCGCACTCAGTTGCACAATACTGTCTTTTTGCGCCTTCCACATCATAGAGCTTTCAAATACGCCAGTGAGCATGTCGGGGAATAGAGTAATCACTTGTAGCTTTCTCATCTGTACTAGTCTACCTGCTATTGACTAAATTGTCTAGATATGATAAAAATCGTAGTAACTTCAACTCGGAAGTTACTATCTACGAGAGGTAGATCATGAGCACGCATATCCCTGCCAGATTCGTCGGTAAAAACTACAAAGGTCGCGCTTGCGCCAAGGTGACCTCGGACAATCTCGAGCCCGGAATGGTCGTGCTACTAGCAGACCCTCGCAACCGGTACGAGCCGAATCGTGACCCGGGTAGCATGCACAACCAGAGGGTTACCTCGCGGTGGTGCAGAGTTACCGAGATCGAGCAGAGAGGCGACACGACCAGTTTCGTACCTGTGTACAGCGACGGGGCCCTTAGGTGCCGGTTCTACAACAAACGAATCGAGTGGTTCGTCAGGCCCAGACCCTAGCTCACCGAAGAAAGCTCGCCGTGGTAGCTCAATCAGCTCCTACAGCTTGAGCTCCTTTGGTGAGCTTTCTTCTTTTCTATAGCACCGCACCGACTACCAAGCATGCGTTGACATCTAGTTATATCTATAGTATAAGTATATGAGCTCACCCCCGATCAGAGGAGTAGAACCATGTCCACGCAGCAAAAAGCGATCTATGCAGTAGAGTTGCTGGATACAGTATCCGAGATACACAACAAGTATGTCACTGCACGACGCAGAGGCGCCACCAACACCCAGCTGCGCGACGAAGAGCGTGCGTACGCCATGCTCATGAGAGATTACGATAGCCTATCGGCTACGCTCACTCGAATCAGGAGTCACCACCGCTCAATCAGCAATTGGTACAGGGTGCGGACACTCCAGCGAGCGGCCTATAGATACATCGACAACTTCAGGATCGAGGACAAGACAGCCTAGCCACCGAAGAAAGCTCGCCGTAGCTGCTCAATCGAGCGTTACCGCTTGAGCTACTACGGTGGCTTTCTTCTTTTGCCCTATATACACATCAACTACAAAACCGCCCTTTAAAAGGACGGTTTCGAAGACATATAAGGCTCTCAACTCTTATAAAAGTTGCTCGCATAGAGCGCTTTCTCGCAGTTCATATTGTCTGAACTGTTTATGATTATAGCATGCGGTTCACGCTTAGCACAACTACTTTTATCTCTATGAATCGTGCCTGTGGATGCACTGTGGAGAACTATTTTTATATATCGAGATCGTCAAGTTCTTCTAGTTCACGGCGAGAGTTCTTAGCATAGTCCGAGCTTTCGTCGTCTGATTGTTCGGAGCTATTCTGCTCACGCGAAGTGTCATTTGAGGCTCCGGTGTATCCGTCGCCATCATTGTTCACAATCTTTAGATTGTACCGAGCGTCATTTTTCGTACCTAGTGCTCTCAGTAATGTACGCAAGCTCTGTGCAGTAACGCCGCGCTTGCCGATAACACGGCCCAAGTCTTCTGGATTTACTGTAAGGTTTAGTAATACTCCTTTTTCATCGATCGTCCGTTCGACAACGACGTCGTCGGGGTACCCAACGAGTGATTTTACGATATATTCTACGAATTGCTGGTCTATTGTTGACATGTGCCCTCCATCTATTCGGCCTCTACTCACTGATATCGTACTCTTAGTATAGCATGAGAATTTTATGCAATGCCACCAAAATAAAATCACCCTCCAGTATGGTGGGTGATTTTTAGAGTATGTAAGTGTTACGCTTCAGCTACTTCTTCGACTTCTTCTTTTGGCTGATTTTTACGAAGTTTCTCTGAGTTCTTAATAGTCTTCTGCTTAGAAACAGTAGCTTGCTTAACCCAGCTCGGTAGCTTCACGCCAGCATCTTTCAGAAGCTTGACAACACGTGGAGATGGCTGTGCACCGTTATCAAGATATTTTTGCGCTGTCTCCACCTGGACATGAGTATCTTTTGTATGTGGGTTATAGTTACCGACATAAGCAACAACACGACCACTAGACGGGTGGCGCTGTGCTTCCTGGACTGCGAGGCGATAGACTGGGTAGCCTTTTCGACCGACGCGTTGCAAACGAATTGCGAGCATATGTATTAAACTTCCTTTATCAACACTTAGATCTTTTATTAGTTCTTGAACAAGTTTACACTGTTTTGTGCGTCACGTCAATCTGTAAAAACAAAGTTACCTATTACGACATGCGCATGCGCAAAGAGAGACGAGCAATTAAGACTTTTTTTCGGCTCCATATGCTTTGAGTGCAGCTTTTGCAGCTACTTGCTGAGCATTCTGTTTACTAGGGCCTGTACCCTTGCCCATCAACTTGTCGCCCACAAACACGCCAAGCGTGAACACTTTGTCATGATCTGGCCCAACTTCCTCGAGCACCCGATACACAGGGGTCTGATTGTCAACGCGCTGGCTAACTTCTTGCAAATGGGATTTTGGATCACGCCAGCTACCAGATTCTAGAATACCTTCTATCTTACTGGTGATATTAGTGTGAATAAATGTCGCCGCCGCGTCATATCCTTTTTCTAAATAAATTGCGCCGATAACCGCCTCGAATGCGTTAGCTAGTATCTGTTGTCGTGCGCGTATACTACCCTGCTTCTCGCCACGACTCATGCGCACCAGTGGCTCGTAGCCCAGCGCATCTCCTGCAGCACCGATACTTTCGGTGCGCACTAATGCTGCGCGCCAGCTAGTCAGTATACCTTCGGATTCTGCATATGTAGTAAACAAAAAGTCTGTGACTACCAGCTCGAGTACTGCGTCGCCCAAAAACTCCAGGCGTTCGTTGTGCTCGGTGACACTTTTTTTATGTTCATTCACATAGCTGCGGTGAGTCAACGCAGTGATGAGCAGGTCGATATTATCGAATTCAAATCCAATTTTTTCTACTGCAAAATCTTGGTACGGCTGCTTTTGCATACCAGTCACTATAATTTCTCCTGTCGTATTTTCTTCATAGCAAGTAACATTAACTTTCCAATATCTTCGTATTCAATTTCTTCGAGCGCATCATGGAATGAAAACCACTTGATACCGTTCATCCATTCTTCTTTTTGAATAGCGTTTGTATCACCACGCGCTTTTACGAGATATATCTGCGTCGTCATAAGTACTAGTTTATCGATGCGGCGGTAGCGAAAATGAATTTTACCAAGCCATCCAAGCATCTCCACATCACTGAGTCCAGCCTCTTCGCCTATTTCACGTCTCGCTGTCTGTTGCGCGGTCTCACCCTCTTCTATATGGCCCTTCGGTATAGTCCAGCGATCTTTTGCGTCTTGTATGAGCAGTATCTCTACTGCACCTTTTTCATCGCGGCGAAATACAATACCGCCCGCCGTAGGCTCGCGTACAATTTCCTGAATAGATGGACGTTTACGGTTGAAGTATTTCTTGAATTTGTCAAACTTCGGAGGTGTTGCCATCTGTCTGATCCTCCACAAGCGTTCGATACGCGGTGCCGAGCACGCCATTGATGAACTTACTTGAATTATCAGAACCAAACGACTTAGCTAGCTCTACTGCTTCGTTGATTGCCACTCGAGCTGGCACATCTTCCTGTCTGTAGAGTAGTTCATAGAGACCAATACGCAGTATGTTACGGTCTATGCGAGCAACTTGGGCTAGTGGCCAGTCGGGAGCAAGAGGCTGCAGCACTTCATCGAGTTTTTCGACAGAGTCGATTACTCCACGCGCAAGCTCACCAACAAACGCCGCATCACCAATATCATCTTTATAGCGATCCATATTTCGTGCTATCACTACATCGATGTCCACAGGTGCATCTGGCGTATGACGAAACTCGTACTCATAGAGACTCTGAAGAGCTACGATTCTGCCGAGATGTCGGTTTGAAGCCATGTCGTTAACGTTCTTTCTTCTTTAATATCGTTTGTGTTCATTATACATCGACAGAGCAAGGGAGGCAAAATATAGTTATGCTTACTCGCAAACCGATGTGTAAATTATTACGTGAAAATAGGCGACATATCGCCTATTTACTTACTTTTTTCCTGTTTCGCGTTTAGTTGTCTTAACCTTAACTGGCGATGTGCCATTGACGCGACGCGCAAGCTTTAGCACGAGGTGGCTACGGCGTAGACCTGTTTTACGAGGGCTACTCTGCTTTTTTGGCTGACCCATATCAGAATTCTCCTTATTTTATTTACAAACTAGCGTTTAGTATACTACAGAACAGCATATTGCTCAAGAGGCGTATTGACATAAAGTAATGCTTATGTTATTATGTAAATATGAATCACAATGCAGCCCCAAAAACAGAAATAGAAAACCAGCCCAACTACACTCGCCGGAGAGCTATCGCTATAGGTGCGATTGCAGCTGCCGGCATAGGCATAGCAAGTTTCGGAGCACATAAAGCAACCGAAACAATACCAAAAACCCCTGACCAGTCTCTCTATACGACCAGCGTCGAAACATTAGAACTTGGACAGGGAGATACGGTAGTAGAAGCAGCAATTAATGGTGCGCGCAACATACAGCCCGATCTTTCTCTCGAGGATCAACAGCACATCACAAAGGAAGCGCAACGCGAATATACGGAAGCTGGTGGTGTTCAGCCAGGATATGAAGTTAGCGTACGATATGGCGAGTATGACGGTGCGCCAGATGATACAGGTGAATTTGGTACCGATTTCGAAGTACAAGTAACGCCGGATCTCATCAAGTAATCCCTACGCAACTACACTGACAAGCCGACCAGGGATATATATCACTTTGGTCGGTTTTTTATCACCAACAAATCCACTCACCCGCTCATCAGCAAGCGCAGCAGCCTTGATATGCTCTTCGCTCATATCGGCAGCAAGCTCAAGCTTCGCGCGCACTTTGCCATTCACTTGTACAATAATAGTCATGATGTCGCGAACGATCTTTTCCTCATCAAATAGCGGCCAAGACTCAAAGTCTAGCTGCGAATCGTGGCCCAATTGCTGCCAGAGCTCTGCCGTCATATGAGGGGCAAACGGCTGCAATAACACTACAAGCGTTTCAAGCGCTCCGTGCCACTCGGGTGAATAGCCGGCTGTCTTAAGCTTATATAGTTCATTGACGTACTCCATAAGCGTTGCAATCGCCGTATTAAAGCTCAGGCGGTTGATGTCGGAAGTGACTTTTTTAATAGCGTTATGCGTCAGGTTATCTAATTTCTTTACATCACTCGTGCCAGATTTGTCACTTTCGTCATATTCTTGCACGAGCGTCCACACACGGTTAAGGAAGCGGTAGATACCCGCGATACCCTTACTGCTCCAATTGGAGTTTTCGTTGATAGGTCCGAGAAAAAGCTCGAACGTACGGAGCGCATCAGCACCATACCCGGCGTCTATCACCTCGAGCGGATCAACTACATTGCCTTTACTCTTACTCATCTTTGTACCGTCTTCTGCCTGTATCAAGCCGTGGTACACGAGCTGCTTGACAGGTTCTTTCGAAGGTACGAGGCCCATATCGTAAAACACATGATTCCAGAAACGCACGTAGAGTAAGTGTGCGACTGCGTGGTCGCCACCTATGTACATATCTACTGGAGACCAATAGGCTGCTTTGTCGGGGCTCCATGCCTGCTCGCTATTGCGTGGGTCTGTGTAGCGCAATAAGTACCAGCTGCTGCACGCATAGCCGTCCATAGTGTCGGTTTCGCGCTTTGCTGGCTTGTCACATGTAGGGCATGTCGTGTTAACCCAGTCGACTTCTCTAGCAAGTGCTGACTTGCCGTCACCTTTCGGTGCGAAATCTTCTATTTCCGGCAACACTACCGGTAAATCCGCCTGCGGCACAGGTACTGCTCCATGCTCGTCGCAGTGAATAATAGGAATAGGCGCACCCCAATAACGCTGACGGCTTATGAGCCAGTCACGCATCTTGTATGTCACTTTACTTCTGCCAAGTCCTTGCCGCTCCAACCACGCAACAACTTCTTCGCGCGCATCGCTCGTGTGCACACCATCAAACGCGCCGGAGTTTACCAAGAGTCCTTCGCGTACATTGATGTCGACAGTCTTTCCGTTCAAATAGTCTTCCCATGCAGCTGCGTGCGTAGACCAATTAATCTTACCTGCGACTTCAGCTCTAGGTACCCATATTATTTCATGTACCCCGTCATCGATTTCACTTCGAACTTGCACGGTCGGGTCAACAACCACCTCATAATATGCACCACGAGTCTTGTGATTGCGATTTTTCAATCTACGCTGCGCGTAGGCAGCGCTAAACGGCGCAGCTTGGTGAACACTTACAATGGACGTATAACCTACCTCTTCACGTATTTCACGCCTAAGCGCAGCCTCGACCGTATCATCCGTTTCATCAACTCCACCGCCAACAAAATGCACGTCCTCAGAGCCGTCAACATGCTCTACTTGAAGTAGATAGTTGCCTTCTCCGTCGGTTATAATGGCATCTACAACCTGCTTTTCACGGGTTGGCCAATCATCCCGTGGTGCAATCTCTCCACTCATAACAGCATAGTCTGCAACGACCTGCACAACAGGTAATCCATATTTAGTTGCAAAATCATAGTCACGCTGATCATGTGCAGGTACGGCCATCACTGCACCGGTGCCATAGCCACCCAAGACATAGTCAGCTACCCATATAGGCACCTGCTTACCATTTATCGGGTTGATAGCGTAGCTTCCCGTCCATACGCCCGATTTTTCCTTACCCTCGCTTTGACGTTCTATTTCAGACTTTTTGACAGCATTCGTTATGTAGCTTTCGACGTTTTCGCGCATCTCGTCTGTCGCAAGTGATCTCGCCATAGGATGTTCTGGTGCAAGCACTAAGAACGTTGCACCAAACAGCGTATCGGGACGTGTAGAAAATACCGTAATCAGCTCACTACTACCATCAACAGCAAAATCGATTTCTGCACCTTGCGAGCGGCCAATCCAATTTGTTTGGGCAGTCTTAATTTTTTCTGGCCAGTTTAAGTCTGGTGTGTTTTCGAGGAGACCATCAGCGTAGTCGGTGATCTTGAAGAACCATTGGTTCATAGACTTCTTCTCGACTTCGCTACCACAGCGCCAACATTTACCCGCCTCCACTTGCTCATTGGCTAGCACCGTCTTATCAACAGGACACCACCATTGCAGCGAATCTTTTTGATACGCAAGCCCGCGCTCAAACATCTGCGTAAACACCCATTGGGTCCACTTGTAGTACTCTGGATCGGTAGTGTTAATTTCCCTCGACCAATCGATACTTGCGCCGACGCGCGTAAGCTGGTGTTTGAAATTAGCGATATTCTGCTTTGTCACGACCGCAGGAGCTATGCCTGTTTTAATGGCATAATTTTCTGCCGGTAAACCAAAGCTGTCCCAGCCCATCGGGTAGACTACGTTATGACCGAGTGCTCGCCGAAATCGAGCGACTGCATCAACAATAGAATGTTCAAAAAAATGACCGGTGTGCATACCCGCGCCGGAAGGATACGGGAACATGCCTGTCACATAGTATTTTTGTCTGTCATCAAAATCACGTGCCTGATACCGCTTATCGTCGGTCCAGATTTGCTGCCATTTGGGTTCTATTTCAGTCGGATTATAGCGTCTCATACATACTTAGTATACAGCAAACTCCACGGCGAAGGTGGAGTGAGTTTGCTGCTTAGGGTATGGACTAGCTACTGAGTACCAAGAAGCGTCGGTAACACTTCTTCTAGTGTAGTAGCATCTGCTGGCGTAGACACGTCAACAGGCACATTGTAGCTGAGCTTCATATCTACTGCGGTAGTGCGCTCACCGTCTGGTTTCGTATAGCGTACCCGAGTAATTTCGTTCGATAGGTCGTTCATCCATATGTCTATAGACTGATCGCTCATGTCGCTATTGGCGCCAAGAGTCAAGACATCAAGTCCGCAAGAACCTAGTTCCTTAACTGCCGCATTGTCAGAAACCGCGTCTTTAAAGTCTTTAAGTTTTGCTTGGTCAAGCGAAATAGTATACCCCTTGCCATACTCGTCGTCTTCGACAGATGTTTCAATCTTTATGAAGCGATACTTCACGTATGCTGCAGCGAGATTGTTACGTGCAGATTTGTCACTATCGAGTTTCTGGCTAAAGGCTATGTAACAATCAGTTCCACCACCGCTTTCTCCGGTAAAGGATTGGATATCTGATTCAGTTATCTTTATCCACCGGTCGTCTAGTTTATCACCGATATTTACAATACTCTGTCGCATTGGTGCAAAGAAGATCGCTCGCTGTTCAGGAGTTAACGAACTGCCGCCGACTTGGCCAAAGAGATTACTCAAAAATGTATCAGCATACTGCTCGGTGAACTTCTTTGGATCTTCTAGCTTAACGTATAGCGTTCCATCTTGGTCGACTATTGATTGGACTTTGCCATCAAGCTTACTATCGTCTTCGGCCGTATACTGAAATGCTATATCAGCCCCAGCAACCTTTTTGTCTGTTTGTCCACTGACAGTTGCGGTCACGTCACCAAGGCTACTTGTCGCAACCATAGTGCCTTCGAAGCCGATTGATTTTGCTTTTATGAGATTTGCGAGTCCATCAGCAATCTTCTTCTCTGGACTCTGGAAAAACATTACCAAGCCAACGACAACAATTGCTATAATCAACACCAATACTGCCGCAGCCGCTATCAGCCCATTACGTTTGACTGAAGATTTTTTCTTGGTAGTTTGCTTATCCATCTATCACCCTTTTTGAAGTTATTCTATGCTTACTGTTATAGCATACCACTTATGTATGTGCTAGCAAGCAATGACTATTGCGGTATTGTTTGCTGTATGCCTGGCTGAGTAGTGCCTGAACTTTGACTTTGTTGGAACAATTTACCAAGTGACGCAAGCTCCGACTGGAGTGCTTCGTACTTTACGATATTTTCGGTTGGCATGACTACAGCCTCGCCCTTCTCAAAATTCAACGCTACTCGCACAGTATTTACCTGGTTCTCCACTGAAGTGACATTAACCATTTCAACAATTTTGCCGCCCTCTACGATTATCTTCGTATCGTTGTTGCTGCCCTCGGCTTGTGGCTGCGCTGGTTGCTGAGCTGTTGCCTGAGAGTTAAATAGGTCGAACGTCTCATCGCAACCGTCTACTGACTTAAATATATCGGTCTGTTTGAGACTCTGCACGAATCCCGCCATCTCCTCTTGCTTGTACTCAACCGTGTACTCCTCACGACCAGAGTCCTTCACCTCAACGTCACTCACCTTCACAAATCGATTGCCTGCATAGGCTTTCGCAAGCTCTTTTGCACCGTCTTCATTTTGACCAATTTTTTCAAACAGTTGTACGACACAATTATTGCCGCCCGAGTCTTTCCCTTGATCAAGCTTAACCCACTTGTCGTTAATCTTCTGCGCAATAGACGTCAAGTCCTTTTCGATTGCCGGAGCAGAAGATGCTATTGTCGTTGCGGTACTTTCGGCATTTGAAACATGCACATAGGTTGTTCCACTTTCGAAATCGCTTGCTATTTTAATAGGTATGTTTAGTGTGTCGTCTTGGAATTTACCATTAATCTGAGTACTAAGCTCAGCTTTTTTGAGATTGTCGACACTGAAGGTACCTTTAGCATCAAAAGTATTTGCTTGAGCCTGTTGTGCCAGAGTAAATTCGCCGTTTATTCGATCTTCTTTAAGCGTTTGAAGGAGCGCATCGGCAATCTTCTTTTCATTGCCTCCAAACCCCTGTACGATCATGTTAATACCAAACACTAGGGCAATGGCAACTACCATACCGACAAGCAATACACCAATACGTTGATATGGACTATCTAACTTTCCGACGATTTTTTTTGCACGCGACTCAGACATACTGTCCCCTCTCTTCAATGATTACTTCAATTATATCATTTATGCTAAAAACGTGAGAAAAACTGCGACTTTGCCTCAAGCCACTCCGGGGTCTGGCGTACAAGATGGGCATTGTCGTCGATACTATGGAGCAATACTTTAACCGACTCTTCTACAAAGATACCGCCCTCGGAGCCTTTTGCGAGCACAATTGCATTCTGCTCTATAAACTGGTGAACGAATGAACCGGCACTAATAGCATCGGGGAAGCTTTTTACCGAGCAGCCGTTAGCCTTTGCTGCGGGAGCTAGATATTGCGCAGCCTGTTCGCCAACCGTCACAACCCAATCTATTTGGTCGGGCGTGCACATGCGTCCGAGTTGCTCGTGCTCAACTTGCGATGAGGCGCCCAGTTCATTCATACTGCCAAGTATTGCAATATGCTGAGGAGCAGGAAGATTAATGAGGGTCTGAATCGCCATGCGAGCTGCCGCGGGGCTAGAGTTGTAGGTGTCATCGATAATGAGTGAGCCATTCACACCCTTAAGTGGCCTCATGCGTCCTGGTATTGGTCGTATAGCTTCAACGCCGCGCACTATCGCCTCGGGTGCCATAGTAAACCGAATCGCCACGGCAACCGCTCCAACTATTGGGCGCACATTGTGCTCACCGAGCACATGCAGTGTTGCATGGAGGTTGTTCTGAAACTCCGGATTAGTAAAGTAGCCCTTATGCCCGCCATCGACGGTGAAATCTTCGTCGACGAAACTATATTCTGATTGACCGCTCGTGCCGTAGGTGTCGATATTGGGATTCATGAGCATCTGTGCAAAGCGTCCATCGATATCGTCGCGGTTTATCACCACTATCTTACTAAAGTTGCCTAAACTCAACTCTTCCGTTGCAACAGCATCAAGCGTGCCGAAATTCTCCATATGCTCAGGTGTTACCGCAGTAATCACACCGATATCCGCTTTCAGATAACGACCAAAAGAAGCGATGTCACCGGGCCTATCCGCACCCAGCTCTTGAATAATAATATCTACGTCACTCTCGGATTTGATTTTTAGTTTCGCTGCTCGGAATACCGACCACCATGCGAGTGGACTACGAATTTGGCCAGGGTAATCAATACCAAGGATAGCTAGCGGTACACTCATTTCGGTGTTGTGATTGCCCTCGTGCATATGCACACGGTATTGCTGTGACAGCACAGTTGCAATAGCTGTCTTTGTACTCGTCTTACCGACGCTTCCCGCAACGCATACAAGTTTTACGTCCGGATGCGCTTCCAGGTATTTGACGACGTAGTGCTCTAGTTTTTTCTGAATATAATTTTTGAACATGTTACCTCATAGCATAACCAATATCGTCAATAATTTCTATGGTGGAGCATGGCGGGCTCGAACCGCCGACCTCTTGCATGCCATGCAAGCACTCTAGCCAACTGAGCTAATGCCCCATATCTTTCAATTGTTAACTGGTATTATTATACAGATTTTTTAGATTTACGAGGACTGCAAATGCGTGGAGTGATGATGAATAGCAATATCGCAGCCAACAGCACCGCAAAACCACACATGATGCTTGGAATCGCTTGGATAGTATTGGGGTCTATCAGGTTTGCAGCGATAGTAGGGATAATGAATACCGCATAGCCAACACCAAGCCATCGTAGCGCAGATCGTCGGTTTTGCTGCTTGATACTGCTTGCGTACGTGATAGTTGCTGCGATACCCACAGCAAGCCAGATGTAGTAGTAGAGTATATAGTACTGAAGCGCAGGCTTAGACACTTCAAATATGACGTAGTTGCCGAGACAAGCGCTACTCTGTATACCATGACCTACTGTTAAAAAATATACAGAGAATGCAACAGCGATAATATACCCAGGCCATAATAGAAATGGATTGTGACGCTTTGCAATTGCCATGCCTAGGTGGACACCTAATGGCGGCAAAAACGAGATCGACACCCAGCCTACACGCGACCAATCAAGACTCGACAAGCCTAGTGCTGTCTCGCATATCATGTATTCAGCCAGCTGAAATACGGCCAAACAAATAAGAAGCGCGATGATTAATCGTGCTTCTATAGTCTGTCGGTTGCGAACTAGCACTATAAGTGCAGCGACGGTCTCGAATAAGAATGTCGCAATCATCACTAGCGGTGAAAAACACCTCAATGCAAGATTGTCGCGTTGTATCATATAATTTCTCAAGTATGAGCTGCTACGCGCCCACCCGGGGCACTTTTTGTGTTTGACTGTATTTGTTTTTCGTGTCGCGGCAAAGGTTGCCCCTTTGCGCACCAGCTCAAGCGTCATTATCCCAGATCAGCACCAAAAGCGCAAGCGCAATCCTCTATTACTTTCCTGGTATCGGTAGCGGCGACTCGACCCAATCCCAGCCAAGACCCAATATTTGATTAATAAAGCCATAGCCATTCAGCAGCCAAAGTGTCGCAACTACCACAGTCGCAGTGAGCGTCCAGAAAAGCGCCCGAACCCAGCCTTTTTGACGCGCAAGCCAAGCTTGCCACGCATCATATTTACCACGCGAGTAGTGTAGTATTCTTTTCGCCCATGCAAATTCTGTCGAAAGTATCGCAAGGCCACTGAAAACAATTAGCCAGCCCGGCCCTGGATATGGAATCGCTACGATTCCCACCAAAAGCACTAGGCCACCAACGATACCTATCATCACTTTTTTCGTTTGACGCTTCGCTTGGTTCATATACTAATTGTAGCAGAAATATAATTTAAGCTTTTCCTCATGTTCACGTTATATGCTATTCTCATACAAAAGTAGTATTTAAGGAGAATCTGATACGTGGAACCTAGCAAAACAAAACTAATAGGTATCATCGCAATAGCCCTGATCGCCACCGGCGGCACAGGCGCAGCAATACTACTCAACAGACAAAGCGAAAGTCCAAACAGCTCAGAAACAAGCTCTACTACCGGAAGCAATTCGAACACAGGCACATCCAGCAATGCTGACACCAGTGGCGCATACAAAGATGGCGACTACACTGCAAGCGGCAGCTACAGAACACCTGGCGGCATCGAATCTGTAGACGTTTCACTAACGCTTGCAGGTAACGCCATAACAGACGTTGAAGTAGCAGGAAGTGGTTCTGGTGACTCCGCTCGCTACCAATCAATGTTTCGTGAAAAAATTGCCGATATTGTAGTTGGAAAAAATATTGATGAAATAGATGTTTCGCGCGTTTCTGGCTCATCACTTACCTCAACAGGGTTTAACGAGGCCATCGAGACCATTCGACAGGAGGCTGAGTCGGCTGCGTAAACTATCGTTTGAAGCTATTGGTACATCTTGGCAAATACACACACCAGAGCAACTCCCTGCGAACACACTGTCTGAACTTTTTAGCATAATCCAAGCATTCGATAATAAGTGGTCTCGCTTTCGTAGCGACTCTTTGGTCTCAGAGCGTAGTCGTAGGATCGGTAACATTCCGCTCGATCAAGACGAGTACGACATGCTGCACCTGTATGAGCAGCTGTACGATGTAAGCAAAGGAGCTATCACCCCTTTAATTGGCCGGACGCTCGAAGACATGGGTTACGACGCACGTTATTCGCTGCGGCCAAAAGCTACTATTGAAACAGCGAACAGCTGGCAAACTCAGCTCGTACTTCATCCCGAACAACTTGAGCTTAAAACTCCGACACTCATAGATATCGGAGCCGGTGGTAAAGGCCTGCTTGTAGATCGCATTTCCAGGTTACTCAAAATCGATACACTAGACTACAGCATAGATGCTGGCGGCGATATATTTGTTGGTGCCGCAACAGAACGAATAGGACTAGAACACCCCCAGGATCACACACGCGCGATTGGAGTAGTAACCTTGGAAGATCAAGCACTCTGTGGCTCAAGCAGTAATCGACGCACATGGAGTGATAATTTGCACCATATAGTCGACGCACGAGACAATACTCCTGTCTCACGCGTCATAGCATCTTGGGCCGTTGCGCCCTCGGCGATGCAAGCTGACATGGCGAGTACAGCGCTTTTCTTTATTGCACCGGCTAAGGTCGCATCGATCATTCAAAACTGCAAAAGTATTGTCATGTACGACGACGGCAAGCTACAGTATGCTGTAAGCAAGGAGATAGAATTATATGTATAGAATCACGCGGCCGCTCGAAGCACTCACCAACTCCCTAACTATGTATCAGGTGACGGTATATGCACTCTGTCTTATCGTAGCAACATCGTTACTATTAAGTGCGCTTGGTGAACTCGGGTTTTCCTTCGGTACACTCATTGCTACACTGAGCGTTGTGCTCGCTAGCTCCTATATAGTGAGTCTGCTTTTTGCATGGACTGTTGGTACAGCGCACCATCGAGCATCCGGTCTCATTACTGCACTCATTTTATACCTCACACTTGCGCCAGGCGAAAACGCTACAGAACTGCTCAACCTTGCGCTAGTGAGTGGTATTGCAGTCGCCTCTAAGTATATGCTTGTGTGGCGCGGTAGACACATCTTCAATCCAGCGGCAGTCGCACTCACACTCGGTAGCCTGCTTGGATTATCAGCTTCTTTTTGGTGGGTTGCCACCCCTCTGCTGCTTCCAGTCGTAATTATTGCCGGTATACTGATTGTTACGAAAACACGCCGTTATGCCATGGTAGGTATGTTCCTGTTCACAGCACTCGCCGTCTCCGCAGTAGTGGCCGGGTATTCTAGCTTTCCTGTTCATGAAGCTTTGCGTTTAGACATCTTATCCGGTCCATTGGTATTTTTTGCTGCCGTCATGCTCACAGAGCCACTCACGTCACCCGCTACTAAGCACTCCCAGCTACTGTACGCGGGCTTAACGGGCGTATTGTACAGCGCACAGCTACCGTTCGTATCAACACCAAGCGTTGCACTGCTCGTTGGTAATGCGGGTGCGTTCCTTCTCGGCAGTCGCACCGGAGCGTTACGCATGCGCATTAAAGACATCCGAGAAATTGCACCGAATGTTTATGAGCTGCGTGCGCTCCCACTCGCACGCATTCCTTATGTAGCGGGCCAATATATCGAGATCAATCTGCCACACAAACAACAAGACGCAAGGGGCACAAGACGCATCTTTTCTCTCGCATCAGCACCTAGCGAGCAATACATACGCCTCACCACGAAAATTCCTACCAACCACGCCAGTAGTTTCAAGCGGGCATTCGCCTCACTCCAACCAGACACAATCGTGCGAGGCACCTACATCGGAGGAGATTTCAGGCTACCTGCGAAAGTCGAGGTACCCGTAGTACTGATCGCTGGCGGTATCGGCATTACACCGTTTCGCTCTATGATCACCCAAATGATTCACGACGCCGACACCCGCAAGATTACCCTTTTCTACATTACACATACAGCTGATGCCATGACATATCGGAATTTCCTTGAAAAAGCAACGTCTACGCTAGATATAACCCTCGTACCTATAACAGCACAATCACCTGATAATTTCTCGGCGCAAATGCTTCGCGAATACGTAACAGACATGCCTAATCACTACGTATACATTTCTGGCCCTCCCGCTATGGTAGATTCCATACGCACAGAACTATCACAACGGATTATTTCACCGGCTATTAACCTATGCGGTGAGCTGCGTACGCGCTGCCAAAAGGTCGTAACATATCTTGATTGTTGCTGCCTGCGACACTCGTACATCCGTGAGCTGCCCATCGCTTGTGCCGAGCACCTCAAGCCAGTAGCCTAGCGTAGATATAATGGCCTGTTCATCGAATAAATCCGGATACATACCGTATACGTTAAAGCCGCTGCTTTCAATACCTACGCATAGTGACGCGACGTCGAGTGCGTCATCCCCGACACAAAGCCACGACCAATCAATCAGTTTGCCTGTTTTAGTTTGCGGGTCATAGGCGAAGTTATCTGCTCGCAGATCGTCATGAACAAGCGTATCTTGGCGCACATGCCAATTCTGCATAGCAGCCACACAACGTTCAACCATCACACCGCTTACCGATACACCCTGACTTTGTCGTAAAATTTCATTCGCGCGACCAAGAACATTAGAGTCAAGCAACATTGGCCAGCGGTTTTGTACGCCAACCACTTTGCGCATAGAAAAGTCTTGATCAGCTTCAAATAAATATCGTGCAGCCTTAAGGTCTTTGCGTGCGCGCATAACCGCATGGAGCTTGTCTGTATTCCATTGTGGTGAAAAATCATAGCCTATCAGTGCTTGTGTAGCAAATGCGGTGCCTTCGGCGTTTGCGGCAAGTAGACGCGGTATGTAATCATAGCCCGCCGCTTGGAGCTCCTTATACGCTTTGAGTTCCTTGCGTGCCCAGTGTGCTGAATTTTCATCAGTGGCACATTTCACAAATACCAGTGAGCCATCCGCAAGCGTAACAAGTCCAGTGTAGGCGCTGGTAAAACCTTGTTCTGACTGCTGAAGACGAGGTACGCGTGGCCAAATATCGACCTGCCAGTCATAGTAGTAGACAAACTTATCCATGAATCACAACAATAAGCATTAACATTGTAGCTTTCATTGTAACAAATTTACCTGTTGCCGAACACAGTTGTTTTTATGATTTTAGCGAAGTTGCTAGCGTAGTAAATCGATGAATTTTTGCTCGTCTATAATCTTTGTTCCATAACTTTGAGCTTTTTTAAGCTTGCTCGCACCCACCTTGCCGCCAGAAACCAAATAGGTCGTATCTTTGGCTACACTCGTCTGAAACACGCCGCCCCGGGCACGTACAGCATCGGCAGCTTGGTCACGGCTCAACGTTTCGAGTGAGCCAGTAACAACAAAACTCTGACCACTGAGCTTACCTGTCTTCTGTTCATAGTGTGGCCGAACATCGTACTCTTCAAAGGCATCGAGTAATGCTAGGTTATCTTCGTCGGAAAGCCATGCCACGATCGACTCGGCAACTACCTTGCCAATACCATCAATTTTCTCCAGTTCGTCGATTGTCGCTAACTTAAGCGCGTCAATTGAGTGATATGCGGTCGCGAGATCGATGGCCGTCTGCGCGCCAACATGACGAATGCCTAAACCAAGGATGAATTTTTCAAGTTTTGGGTTCTTTTTTGCCTGAATCGCACTGATAAGTTTTTTTGCAGATATATCGGCAAAGCGATCTAATTTCAGTAGGTCTTCGACTGTGAGTCTATAGATATCCGCGACGCTTTTAACGAGTCCCGCGTCCACCAATGCAACCACATTTTTTTCGCCAAGCGTATCAATATCAAGTGCCGATTTGCTGGCATAATATTCTACCGAGCGCTTTAACATTAGGTCACCACTTGCACCTTTCACTCGATACACGACATCCTTACCAGTCCGCTCAAACTCTAGCTCGGGATACTGCTGGGCAAGCGCTTGCTGGTAGTCAAATCTCTCAGTATGATCCGGTCGGAGTTCTCGCACTACACTTTCCACCTGCGGTATGATATCCCCTGCCTTAAAAATGATAACCGTGTCACCAATACGTATATCTTTTCGCTCGATCTCATCAGCATTGTGAAGGCTTGCGTGCTGCACGGTCGTGCCGGCAACCACGACGGGATCGAAGACTGCAACTGGTGTCGCCGCACCTGTTCGACCAATACTTATCACGATATCTTTTACAATAGTAGTTGCCTGTTCGGCGGCATATTTATAGGCGACCGCTGCACGAGGTTGCTTACCCACTACACCAAGCTTGCTAAACTGGGCGCGGTCATTTACTTTGATCACCAACCCATCGGTAGTAAACGCAAGTTTCTCACGCACTTCGCCAATATGCTCGACAAAACGCATCGCATCATCGATGCTCGTAAACACACTTGCCTCATGGTTACGCGTTATACCCAGAGCCGTCATCGCCTCGTAGGCAAACATGTTCGTAGGGACATCTCCCGCATCTTCGCGCAGCACGTCATATCCACGAAAATGAAGTGGCCTGGCTGCAACAAGTCGTGGGTCAAGTTGTCGAATTGTACCAGCGGCGAGATTGCGAGGGTTTGCAAATGCCTGCTCGCCCGCTGCTTTTCTCGCAAGATTTAGTGCCGTAAAATCATCTTTCAGCATCACTATTTCACCACGGATCTCTGTTCTACCTGTTAGAAATGTCTCAAAACCTTCGAGTTGACGCAGTCGTAGTGGCACGTTTTTTATTGTACGCACGTTGTTTGTCACGTCTTCACCTACATAACTATCACCGCGAGTTACTGCCTGTACGAGCATTCCGTCTTGATATATAAGCGCGCATGCCAAACCATCCATCTTGATATCAGCAAAAAATTCATGTGCGCTGCCGGGCAGCAACTTGTCCATCCTCGTCACCCATGCCCGCACTTCGTCTACATCAAACACATCATTAAGACTCAGCATGCGAGCGCTATGGGCTACCTTCTGGAAGCCATCTTTTAGTTCATTACCCACACGCTGGGTTGGACTATCTGCCGTCACAAGCTCCGGATGCTCTAATTCAAGTTGCTTGAGTTCGCCGAACAAGCTATCGTATACAGCATCAGGTACACTCGGAGCGTCCTGAACATGATACTCATAGCTATACTGGTCTATAAGTTTTCGCAGCTCGCGTATACGCACATCAGGCTGGACTTGCGTCATCGTCGACCACCTTTCGATATAGCATATAGATATAGGATGCGCACCATATGACCGTAATTGTCGTCATGAGAAGTAGCATTGCCGGCACGATCGGCACCCATGCAATTTGATCGAATCGGGACTTTAGTAACCCGTCTAACACAATAGTCGGAATCATCACGACTACCCAGGTAGACACAACCGTAAGAAGGAGCCATATAACTCGGTACAATAGACGTAACCGACGACCAATAACTAAATCACCTGCAATCGCCAGTGCGCGAAAAGGATACATACCAGGAAGCGTTACGATGACAAGCGCGAAGAATGTACTTACCACCCAGTAAAGAGAGGCAACTACGACAAGTGCCAAGCCAAGTCCTGCAGCCATGGATACCACACCCTCTTGTATAAAGCCGCTCTGCCAACCCGCCTGAGCGATAATAATAACAATCGCCATTGGCACCAGTTGAATAATCAGCACCATGAACAGCAAAAATGTTGATAGGATTGGCGAACCTGCGCTATACAGTCCATCTCTGAGCTTTACTTTTTTCCCTGAAACAATATTACGTAGCAGCCACACGACCGTCAGCCAAATATACAGCGAGAAGAACCCTGCGGCAATTTGCTGACCCTCACTTAGCTCACCCGTGAGTCCCGTAGTTACAGAAGTCAGTAGGAGCAGCCCAGCGCGACCAGCTTCTCCGGCAAGACCTTCAAACAGTCCGTCGGGTGCACTCACGTCCATAGAGTCTATAAACTGCGTATATACAGCTTCGCTACCGAGCAGACCAAAGGCTGTCGTCAACAACATAAACACTAGCCCTAACAAACCAAAGGTGACCTTTCGTCGCCACAGCAACCCCGCCACCTCAAAAGTAAACGAAAAATATCCCGGAAGCTTCATTGAGCGTGCGTAGTCTCGGCGGCGAGTGAGCTGAAAGCTACGGTGCGGACGGCGCGCAAGAAAATTGCGACGCCTAGCGGTCACGCTATTCCATCGGCTAGCGAACCAACCGGCTACAGTACGAAGCCCGAATCTTTTACGACCTGTGGCTTTTTGTGCTTTTGTAGATGTACTAGTACTTTTGAGCGGCTTCTTAGAAATGTGTTTTTTACTTGGCATGATATCCAATATCTGTTATTAGAATTTAGCCGCGTTGTTTCGCAGCCGTGCGATACGCTCGTCGAGCGGAGGATGTGAACTAAAAAGCTTGTTAAAGAATCCTGAACTGAGTGGATTATTGAAAAACAAATGAGCGGTCGATGAGCTCTGTCGCTTCATAGGACGCCCATGATCGCGCAGCTTTTCTAGCGCACTCGCGAGACCTTCTGCATCACGGGTAGTCATCGCGCCTGTTGCATCGGCGAGATATTCTCGCTGTCGACTGACGGCCATCTGCACAATTGCTGCGATTATAGGCGCGAGTATGATAATAACCACACCTACCACTATCATAATAGGATTTGCGTTACGATTGTCGCTTCCGCCAAAGAAGAACATACGAATCACAATATCCGAGAGTAGTGCTATCGCGCTGACAAGTCCAAACGCTATCATCGATACACGGATGTCGTAATTCTTTACGTGGCCAAGCTCGTGAGCCATCACGCCTTCGAGTTCACGGTCGTTCATGACCTCCATAATACCCGTGGTAGCGGCAACAATTGCGTGCTTAGGATCACGTCCAGTCGCAAACGCATTTGGCGCTGGGTCGTCTATGACGTACACCTTTGGCATGGGCATACCTTCAGTGATAGAAAGATTTTCCACTATCCTGTACAGGCGCGGGTTGTCTTTCTTCTGTATTTCTTTAGCTCCCGTCATAGCGACAGCGAGCTTACTGGCTACAAAATACTGAATCAACGCATAGACTGCAGCGGCACCAATAACCCAATAGGTAATGGAAGAGTTGCCATAAAAGCTACTCACCACCCATCCTATTGCACCTATAAGACCCACGAACACAGCCATAATAAGCAATGTGTTCCGTTTGTTTGACGCTATTGCACTATACATATCTGTACTTTACGACTCCTCTATCGGTATATTTTAGAACTTTACTTCAACAGGATTTTCGACAGATGCCATGTCTTCTACTTCGAAGAAATCACGCTCGCTAAATCCTAGCATGCCGGCGAAAACATTGTTTGGGAAGACTTGAATCTTCGTATTGAGATCTCGTACACCACCGTTGTAGAAGCGGCGTGAAGCTTGAATCTTGTCTTCGGTATCAACAAGCTCATTCTGTAGCTGCAAGAAGTTCTCATTCGCCTTGAGGTCTGGGTAAGCTTCAGCAACTGCGAATAGGCTTTTAAGCGCACCCTCGAGCATATTCTCAGCATCCGCGGTCTCTTTAACGCCCTTTGCATCCATAATAGCTGAACGTGCTTCAGTTACTGCCTGAAATACACCACTTTCATGTGCCGCGTAGCCTTTCACGCTGTTGACGAGATTTGGTATCAAGTCTGCACGGCGTTTGAGCTGCACAGTGATATCGCTCCAAGCTTCATCGACTCGAATCTTCAATGTAACTAATGAGTTGTATGTTGCCCAGAGGAAAATTCCTACAATTACGAGCAGTGCGACGATAATCAGCAATATTACTATCCCGGTTGTCATGTGTCTTATTCCCTTCTCTTTAGAGAGTTTATGTACTTTTAATTATACCCTGTTCAAGCACTTTAAACCAGTGGTTTACTTGTGCAGTATTCGACTCACAACATCTGTCAACTCGGCGGGCAGAACAAATAATGTTTTTTGACTTGGCTCAGTACTGATTTTTTCAAGTGTCTGAAGTGTACGAATATTGATACCGCCCGGCACCTTAGTCAACATAGCAGCAGCCTCAGCGACAGCGGCTGCAGCAGCTTTCTCACCCTCGGCAGTGATGATAACAGCTCTACGCTCTCGCTCAGCTTCGGCTTGTTTTGCCATCGCACGCTTCATATCTGTCGGTAGCTCAATATTCTGGACCTTTACTGCTTCGACATCAATACCCCATTGGTCTGTCTGCCGATCAACGATCTCTTTAATCTGCTGGCTAATCTCTTCTCGCTTGCCGAGCAAATCATCCATGTCAACGTTACCCGTCACGTCGCGTAGGGCAGCTTGAGCAAATTGACTCGTCGCATAGATGTAGTTTGTGGTTTCGAGGACAGCTTTTGGCGCATCTACTACACGGAAATATACTACCGCATCTACGCCTACTGTGACGTTATCCTTTGTGATAACCTCTTGCTTGGGTACGTCGATAGGTGTACTTCGAATATCCACACGAATCATACGTTGAAAAATCGGAATGACGATACGTAACCCTGGGTCACGCAAGCCGCTAAATTTACCGAGCGTCAATATAACACCGCGCTCGTATTGATTGATAATCTTAATTCCGCTTAGAATAAAGATTACAACCGCCACGGCTAGAACCAACAACAACTCCATCAACTGAACCCTCCTTATATAATTTCTTGGTGCGCAGAGCGGGAATCGAACCCGCACGCCTTTTACGGCAAGAGATTTTAAGTCTCTCGTGTCTACCAATTCCACCATCCGCGCTTAAACCCTAGTATACTAGAAAATATGAAACAAGTCTTGATAATTCATGGTGGACACAGCTTCTCGTCGTATGAGTCGTATATTGATGACTTAAATGCAAGTGAAATTAGCTATCAGCAATTGCTGCCTCAAAAAAAATGGAAGCCATGGGTAGCCGATAATATGCCGGACGTTGACGTACTATTGCCGGCGTTTCCAAATGGCCACAACGCAGAGTATAGCGAATGGAAGATCTACTTCGAGAAACTCATCCCATTCTTTGGTGATGATATTCAACTCGTAGGGCACAGCTTGGGGGCTATGTTTTTGGCGAAATACTTACACGAACTTCCACTACAGAAGAAAGTTCGCAGACTCATCCTAATTGCAGGCGTATACGACGACCAATCTTCAGGTGACAGCGGCAGTTTTGCTGTAGGTGATGCGACTGGCCTAGAAAGAAGTGCATCTGATATTCACCTGTTTCATAGCAAGGATGATCCTGCGGTTCCATTCTCGGAACTTGCAAAATTCCAAGCCGATATACCCACAGCCATGAGTCATGTATTCGAAGATCGCGGCCACTTTACAGACTCGACGTTCCCAGAACTACTCGAGCTCCTCAACCAAAAATAACCTCTGGAAAACCAAAGGTCATTTTCTGGAGGCACGTGCGGGAGTCGAACCCGCCTACAAGGTTTTGCAGACCTCTGCGTAACCGCTCCGCCAACGCGCCATCTCGATTATTATAGCAGATTCTCTGCCAGTAGAATCATCGTAATCACAAAACCTGCAAACAGATTGAGCCAAATAAATCTTCGCCACGGCTTGTTGGCGTCGTGCGAGGTTTCGTCGGTGATACTATGCAGCGGCAACATATTCGCCACATACACCAAACACACACCGCCGACGATCGCATATGGCAATGGCTGCATGGACAGTAGTAGAGCTGCCAATAGATACATTAGAGCGGCGAAATACACAGTAGCACGCGCACCCAAGTAGGTCGCGATAGATGCCAGTTTCCCTTGCCTATCCGGTATGATATCTTGCACCGCCCCAAATGCATGGCTCGCCATACCCCACAACAAAAACGCTACAATATACGGCCAAGCCTCTGGAGAAAAGCTGGTGAGCGAAAGTGCATACACAGCCGGGCCAACAAAATGAATGCTGCTCGTGATTGAGTCTAAAATCGGCCGTTCTTTAAAACGAAGCTTTGCAATGGAATATGCAATCACAAAGAACAGCACGGCCGCGAGCACCAAGTTTGCCTGCAATGTCCCTACGAACGCAAGGCAGGCAACAAATGGAAGCGTACTGATAACCACCGCTTTTGCGATGACAGGGTGCAACTCTTTTTGTTCGCGCATACCTTCGATACCGCCTTTTCGTGGATTGCGAATATCAGACTCATAATCAAAGATATCATTCACTCCATACATGAGAAGGTTATACGGAATTAAGAAGAAGATCGTGCCGATAGCGAGCAGTGTCATGTTGGTACCGCCCGCTAACAAATACGCGACCGCAAATGGGTATGCGGTATTTATCCAAGATATCGGACGCGATACCATGATAAGTTTTTTGAGTGTCGTCATCATTTTTTAGCTCCAAATCTATTCCAGGCCCAAGGCACTAGTACCGCTGCGAGTATCGCGTAGAAGAAATCTTCTATCGGCGCGTAGCCTACATACACACCAAGCAATTTGCTTGAGTCGTACCCGACAACCTCAAAATACACTATCATAGAGTCAAATACCGCAGTAAGCGCCAGTAGCACAGCGAGCATGATCCACCACTTTCGCGACGGCATACGTGGGCGTATACGCAGCAACAGTGCAACGAGTGCCATAAATAGCAGGTTAACTAAGAGGTACGTTGCCATCTACCCAGCCCTCTGTACAATATCAACGTCACATAACAAAGCAAAAGCAAAAAGAACAGTTCTTCTATCGGAAACTCGGGGGCAAGGCGAAACGGTAACGTATACGGACTATTGCCGTGAAAGAATATGCCCAAAACTATCCCTAAAATATCCCAAACTACAAACACTGCGATACCAAATCCAATAGTTAATGCTGTGCGTCGGGCATCATACCAAAATGCAAGCTTGTGCCGCCAGTCTAGCGTCATCAGGCCCGAAATACTAAAGAGCAGCAGCCCCAAATATATCCATTGCATCAAGATTTCTCCCCTATTGTATCGATATGCGCGACTCTACCGCCGCGCTTATCGCCAGCAATGCGCTTGTATATCAACTCTGCGCCTATCAGACACATAGGCAGTCCGATACCAGGCGTCGTAGAGCCGCCTACGTAGTAAAGTCCTCGTACTTTTTTACTGACATTTTTAGTACGGAAAAACGCACTCTGCTTAAGCAGATGGGATTGCCCTAGCATTGACGACTGCCAAGAGTAATATTTTGTCCGAAAATCATTTGGCCCAAACAACTCTCTCACAAGCAATCTGCTGCGCAAATCCGCACCTGTCATAGTTTCGATTTGCGCGAGATAGGTGTCGGCTAATTGCTCCAACTCTACCTCCTCGATATCAACACCTGCGGGAAGTGGCACCAACACGAAGACGTTCTCCTTACCCGCAGGCGCCGCCCCGGTATCCGTCTGGCTAATCTTGGAGATATATATGGATGCTGGATGAGGCATTTGTTTGTCTGCATAGATTGCCTCGAAGTTTTGTTGCCATGTGTCTACAAACAGCAGACTATGGTGTTCAAGTTCCGGCACTTCTCCATCTACACCCAGGTACATCAGCAGTGCAGAAGGCCCGGGCTCTTTGCTCTGCCAATACTTCTCGTCGTACGAACGGTCAGGCGCATCTAAGAGTGCAGTCTCGGTATAGTGCAGATCGGCGTTCGATATCACGATGTCCGCCTCAACCTGCGCACCATCTGTGAGCGTTATCCCCGTCACAACACCGTTTGCAGTGTTGATTTTCTGTGTCTCGCTATTGGTATGGATAGTGACGCGGTTTTTTCGAGCAATAGCCTCGATACTTTCGATAATCGTATACATGCCGCCTCTCGGATAAAACACGCCTTCATCAAAGTCAAGCGCACTCATCAAGCTATACATCGCGGGCGCAGAGAAAGGTGATGTTCCTAGGAATACCATTGGATACTCTAGGATTTGCTTGAGTCGCATGTCGCTCACATAGCTTCCAACATACGAATGAATAGGCTTAGTGAGAAGTGTGGGTAGCAGTAGACTTTTGCGGAGCACCGACAGGTTCACTAAGTCGCGCGGGTCTTGAAAATTGGTATACAAAAAATGCTTGAGTGACAATTCGTAGATATCTTTGCTGCGAGACACGTAGTGTTTCAGTGCGTCGCCGGCACCAGCCTCGATTAACTCAAAGGTATCTGCATCTCGTTCCAAATTGCCCGTTACTACTATTGGCTCGGTGTGTTCATAAAACACTTTGTATGCGGGTGTTAACTTTTGCAGGTCGAGCCAGGTTCCGATAGGCTCATCCATCAGCTCAAAGAAATGTTCAAACACATCTGGCATCAGATACCACGACGGACCTGTATCAAACACAAAGCCATCTTTCTCAAACCTTCCCGCCCTGCCGCCGACCAAACTGTCTTTTTCGTAGACATGAACCTCTAGCCCAGCTTTTGCCAGGAGGGATGCAGTGGCCAGACCGCCAATGCCTCCACCTATAATTACGCAGCGAGTTGCCATCAGCGCCTTGCCCCGGCCGTTACGCTTGCGAGTAACCACAATTTACGGCGGCCATCTATGCGTACGCGTTCTTTTTTTAGCACTTTCGCTGGTGTTGCTTTAATTTTTTCGAGCAATTCACCGTAATACAGTGTGCTCAGCAGTACTGCTTTTTGGCTGTTTGCTGGTAACTTTTCTACGTAGCTTCGTGCGGTAGAAAAATCTCCCTCTATATCGTCTACAATCGCCTGTTTCTGAGTATCATCGAAGTTCTCGTACACTACACCCGGAAAATACAGGCGACCAAGCTCGTCATAGTCCGCCGCCACATCACGCAAGAAATTCACTTTTTGATAGGCTGAGCCGAGTGCTCGGGCACCGGGCGCCAGTCGTTGATACATTTCACTGTCGTCTACGCAAAACACCTTGAGACACATCAACCCTATTACTTCTGCAGAGCCGTAGATGTATGTTTTGTAGAGCTCCGGGGTATACTCGATAGGGCTGAGATCCATCGCCATACTATCGAAAAATGGACCTATCAATGATTCATCAATACCGTAGCGGTGCGCAGTGAGTGCAAATGCGTGCACCACAGGGTTTGTGTCATAACTTCGCTCAATAGCAGCATATGTATCCGCTTCAAGTCGCTTGAGCAAATCAAGTGCGTCGTCGCCTCGGTAGGTGTCTACTATTTCATCAGCTATACGCACTAAGCCGTATATCGCATATATGTCACGGCGCATAGTACTCGCAAATAGCCTCGAACTCATAGTGAACGACGTTGAATATCGCTCTGTGACAAGCTTACTTACTTCGTACGAGGCGCGTTCGTAGAGCTCCATTATTTGTCTCGCTTCGTCACGACAGCTATCAGTTCACGCAGCTGCTGGACATCACCCTCTGCTATCAGCGATAATTCTTCTTCGGCAATAGTCATGTAGGCTGAAATTGTATTTTCCGTACTCTTCAGCGCACCGCTTTCTATTAGAATATTTTTGATTTCATCGGCTTGTTTCTGCGTTACAGACTGGTCGCCAAAATGTTGCTCGAAACGTTTTTTCTGTTCTGACGTAGCTAAGGAATAGAACTCTTCTACCATATAAGTATGCTTACCTTCACGAATATCGCCGATAGTCGGCTTGCCAGTAGTGCGCTCATCGCCAAATATACCTATTACGTCGTCACGCAGCTGATACGCCACGCCTAAGCTCTGCGCAAAACGCCCGAGTTTATCGAGTGTGTCTTGTGAGGCACCCGCAAGAGTCGCACCGATAGTAAGCGGACTCATAAACGTATAGCTTGCCGTCTTATATAACGCCACCGTACGTGCATCAACTTCACCAAGTTCGCGAAAAGCGGACTCCGTATCTATCAACTCTCCGCCAGCTACATCGAATATACTACGTCCATGAATAGCCATGACACTCGCGATAGCCTCGGCGCTGGCGCCACTTTCGGCAATCATGCGGTAACTTCCAGATATCAGCAGGTCGCCTGCAAGTATCGCGGCGCTCGACGCGTAGTGCATGCGGCTCGATTCATCTGCTACATGTGCGTAGTGAGTCTTAAAATATTTACCAGCAATATTATCAACGCCGTAGCGTACATAGTCTCGGTCGATCACATCGTCGTGGATCAGCAAGCTCATATGCAGTAGTTCCTGCGAAGTGGCGATAGATACTACACTCGCACTCTCTTTGCCACCAAATGCCGCGTAGGCACGAAGCGTCATGCGTGGGCGCAGCCGTTTTCCACCAGACTTGATAAGCACGTGCATATCGCGCCAGAGCTGCTCATAGTACCCGCTTATTTGTGCGGCATCATCTATATTCCTCAAAAAGTAGGTGTCTATCGTCTCATCGATACTCCGTATCGATGTTTGCTCTTGCGTATGTGTATTAGACATTAGTTACTTAATTATAGCCTATTGCCGCCTTTTATTGAAAAGATTTACATAGCAAACTCAGCAAAAACATCCCGAATTCACTCAAGATAGGTGTGTCCGCAGCCAACGCAAACCCAGTCTATCGCCTAACACCTTGGCAAACCGTTCGAAATTTAGTAAAATATACGGAGTTTGATCATTCAACTGTCGTGGCTCTTTAGCTCAGTTGGTAGAGCAGAGGCCTGAAGAGCCTTGTGTCCCCAGTTCAAGTCTGGGAGGAGCCACCAAGAAAACACTCTCATCGCATAGATGGGAGTTTTTTCTTTCCAAAAATCCGCTCACCTCTTGAAATTTTGAAATGTGTTGTCTATAATCATTTAAGCAACTATGCGGGTATAGCTCAGTTGTTAGAGCGCATCCTTGCCAAGGATGAGGCCAGGAGTTAGAGTCTCCTTACCCGCACCAAAAGTGACTTATCTGTGATAGATAGGTCTTTTTTATTACCCACCAATCTGTAAAGCTCACTATTTTCGGGGGTGTAAACGTTATTTTGAGCATCAATGTCTCAGACCTAACAGATTAAAATGTATGAAAAAAGTATACAAATTGTGTTGTCAAATAGTTATAACCTTAAGGAACACGTACTTTGATATAATTAACCCAATGAATAATAGGCTGAAAACACAGAGTGCAATGAGAACGAGTCATAACATTAGTGATACCGTAAGCGATATGACCGCTCGCATGATTATAATGGCACGAGAGCGAGTATAGCTCCGTGCCGCAAACACTAAGCAAGAGGACAAAGCGTGCGTTTTCAGAGTATCTGTCACATTTCTCGGTACTTAACCAGATTTCAGGTTTCTTTGATGATGCCGACATTGAATATGGTACGCCTGATGAGACGATCAGTGGTGCACGCAGGAGCCTCGTATCTGGATACTATTCATCCATTGACTGGGATAATAGTGCAGACGTTCGTAAGGTGATCAGTGCGATTGAGATTGCCTTAATTGAAATAGGCGTTCCGAACGATTACGAAGGGGCAAAAACGGAGTACGACAAACTTATAAAACTCTTGTCAGTCGATGGCTATGTGTTTGTAGATGCACGCTTAACCGAGCGAGCAGGAAGTACGGGTAATATGGACGTTTTACTGGGCGCTGATGTGTTGGACGAGAACCAGATTACGCGTGCCTTTAGTCGATTAAGTGGCTCTATTGAAGATGATCCAGACGCAGCCATAGGCAGCGCTAAGGAGCTCATCGAGACAGTCTGTAAGCACATCTTGGATGAGCTTGGTATTGCATACAAGAACAGCACAGAAGCATCTGAACTTGTTAAGCTTACTGCCAAAGAATTAAGGCTGGTACCTGATGCAATCCCTAATAGCGCAAAGGGTGCTGACACTATTAAACGTATGCTCTCAAACCTGGGCACCATATCGCATAACATGGCTGAACTGCGTAATCTATACGGCATCGGCTCGTCACGCTCGCTTAGCCGTAAACTCATCATTAGCCTTAACTGTGTTCTTGGTTGAAACACATAAAGCTCGGGAGTCTTAAACCATGGCGGACATATCATCATACGCGGATCGTATTTTGATCGAAGAAGATAAGCCTCTCTTTAATGAAGCGGTTCAGTCGGCAGCAGTAGGGGCGCTTAGGGGAGCATATATCTTAATCTGGCTCACTTGTGCCGAGGCATTAAAGCGCAAGCTCAAAGAAGCTGCCACCAGAGATGCTGCTGCGTTGCCAATGGTTACTGCGATCGAGGCGGTAGAGGCAAGCCGTGGCAGCGCAGACTACTTCATTTTGCAGAAAGCCAAGGATTATGACCTTATAGACGATGTCGTGCTACAAAAACTTACCTATATTTATACGATGCGATGCGTGTACGGCCACCCGTATGAGACGGCACCATCAGAAGAAGAGTTGGCTAGTGCCGCAAATGTTGTAAGCGAAGAGGTGCTCAGTCGACCGACCCTATATCGCAAAAAGTATCTAGAAGGTTTTATTGATAAGCTTACAGGCAATATCGATTTCCTAGAAAATAGTGAGACACGAGTCAAGGCATATGCAAATGACATGAGCGTTAGGGTTGATCCCGTGGCATACAGGTATCTAGCTAACGTATATAGTAGCAAGTTAGAGGTCATGTATCGCGACCCTACACTAGCACCAATAGTGATGAGAGGAGTGTGGTTTTTATCTGAGTTTCTCAAAGAAGTTGGTACTAGTTTCGCTAATGAGGATCAGTGGCACGAGTTTGTTCTGGGTTGCCCCCAAATATCACAACTCATTTTTCTGCGCAAAAGGGCGTTATACGATGCGATCGGGTCAAGAGCAAATGATAGTCTAGTATCATATGCGCTTACAAACGCTAGCGAAAGACCGACTGGAGTTAAGCGACTGGAACCATTATTGGAGGCAGGCAGGCTGAGTGAAGCACAGAAGCTTACCTATTATGCGCTGGGTATTGCCGTCTTCAAAGCTGCCCATGTAAAGACAATGACTGCTTATTTCGAGCTAATTTCTGAGCTAAAATCGTACAACTGGCCCCGTCAAAATATTGCGATGAGCCTGCTCAGCAACAACGACCGGTCACAAGTATCTGATCTTGACGAAGATCAACAGGAGCAGCTTGGTAGAAACATATTGCAAGCCGCTGATGGCTCAGCGGGTAGTGCAAATACGTACCTTACAGCACTGGCAACTGACTACGCGAATTATCCAAGATCATTCATTCGTGGAGTTATACTCGAGAGTTTCGTAAATGACGAGAACAAGTTCAGGCTTAAGAATGCGGGCCTTGAGATTGCTCTACCTACAATCGCTAATCATCCTGAATTGCTCGCAGAACTCATTGAAAAATTAGATGCAGCTGAGCCAACCGGTTGGACGCAAACAATGACATTTGACACTGCCATCGAACTTATCAACGGTCAGAATGGGCTGTCATCATTGGCTACATGCCTGGAACGAAACAGGGTTAGGCTGGTTGTTACCTCTTCCGATGAGATACCATTTTAATTTGTTCACGATACAACATCAGTAAAAGCGTATATAACATATTGTATTGAGGCTATGGAGCCTCCAGTCCACACAAGTGAACGGATGTCGGGCCTGATTA
The DNA here is from genome assembly GCA_001003725.1 of Candidatus Saccharibacteria bacterium GW2011_GWC2_48_9. Lineage (GTDB taxonomy): Bacteria > Patescibacteriota > Saccharimonadia > Saccharimonadales > Saccharimonadaceae > Mycosynbacter. The sequence goes on along the minus strand of LCPR01000005.1, from coordinate 28,529 downwards.
TCTTTAACCAAAATAGCGTGTGATGATTTGGTAGTATTATTGTAAAATACAAGCATGGCTAAAGATATTATTGCGAGTAACCTGGAGGAAGTTGTAGACGGCTGGGAATATTGGTGTCCTAATAGGAGCTGCCGAAACCGCACTTTTACAATTGATACGGAAACGAGCAACAAACTCCTGGTGCCAGGTAGCGGTGACGAAACTAAGTATCTGAATGTTCGAGTGCTTGTTTGTAGTCGGTGTAAAACGCCTATGGTACTTGGGACTAACATATATTACGATCGACAAAGTGGCTGGGGTGCACGCGGTGCTATAAATACGCAAGCTGAACTGCAAATGTTAAATAGGGTAACATTTGAAATTGGCGGAGGCATGTCGAAACATCCTATCGAGTACGTGGCTTTTATCGAGCCAGTACCCGAGCGGCCGTTGCCAGCCAAACTTAATAAGAAAATCGTAGCTTCGTTTCGAGAAGCTGAATACGGCGTCGCGAAGTATAAGTCTATTTCAACTGCTGCTGCCATTCGTAACACAGTGCGATTACTAGTGGAGGAGCATGGTATTTCAGAAAGTAATCTTAATGAGGCCGTAAAGCATTTGCCTTTTGCGCCTGAGTATTTAGCCGCCCTAGGTGATATGAAAATTATGGGCGATGATACGTTGCACTATGAGCACTATGAGATAAGTCAGTTATTGCCAGCCGTCGAAACGCTCCACTTGGCACTGCAGGACTATTATGAACACAAAGAACGTTTGGCTTTGCTGCATAAGGCCGTCGGTGATAAGGCCAGTGCAAAGGGCAAAGAGCAGAAGGCTTTAAAGAAGAAGGCACCTAAAGAGAGTTAAGCTAAATAGTGCAACTCCCACCTTAGTTGATCTGACTAAAGACTCAAATATTCCTGGTGTGGCACAGCTAATGCCTGTCTCCATCGCGTGATCTCACCCCTAATTTGGTGGAAACATTTATCTATCTGGTGCACGAAGATTATTTCAGGTATTCACCCCTGCAAAACGTCGAATAAAATCGGCTATTGTAATGAAGCCGTCAAGGGCCTAGTAAGGTTCAACTAAAATATTGTCGTTTCAGGCGAAATAGCCATAATGCCAACTACTGTATACTTAACATATGGAAAGTATACCGCCGGAATATATCATTGCTATATACATAATTATGGCTCTTCCGTTCGTAATAGCAGCCCTGGGTGTAACATCACTCATCGTAGTAGGTATACTCTATTTTACAAATCATCGCAAAACTGCCCTAAAGTTACTAAAAATAATAGGCATCGTAGTTCTAGTATTAATTGCTTTTTCTTGGTTGACAAAAGCTTCACTAGGTTTTTAATAGCTCACTTGATACAGTAAGCCTATTCACTCAATCTTTCAGTTTTGAAATGGGTCTCAAGCACCAACAGCTCAGATGAACCTTAATGGACACCCTGAACCAGCATCTAGTTTGATATCATGAGAATATGGTAATAGAAATTTCAGCGATAGTGGCTTGTTTACTTCTGGCGAGCCTGGGAGTCTTTCAGTTATTTCTTGCCCTAGGTTATCCTCTAGGAAAGTTTGCGTGGGGAGGTGCTCATACTGTACTGCCCAAAAGATTAAGGATTGGAAGCGCAATATCAATTCTTCTCTATCTCATCTTCGCGGTTTTTATACTCAGTGAATCAGGGTTGGTAGATATTGTTACCAACAGGCAAGTTACCAGTATAGTTATTTGGGTGCTCACAGCATATTTCGCGCTAGGGGTCTTCATGAATAGTATTTCACGCAGCAAGCCAGAAAGGGCTGTGATGACACCCATAGCTTTGATCCTTGCACTATGCTGCGCATGTATTGCGATAAACTAGTAGAGCAGTGCTTCACATTCACAGAGAAAATAACTTGCTTACACTTTCGCGGGATTCAGGTGCTTACGACAGGAGACGCTCACTAAAGCCACGCCCGACACCCGCATTGTTTTATTCGCGCTTTAATGCGTGAGTGTATTACACTAAGATCATAGTAATGATTAAACAAATAACAATACCGTGTACAGAATATTCAATTGCGGCAGACTGGCATGAAAATAGTGAGTCTCAAGGTATACTCCTAACTTTCGTGGGCTTCGGTTCAAGCAAAAAAAGTAACAGTGATTTCGTTGCGCACGTAGTCGCCAAAACAGACTTACACGCATTAGTGGTTGATTTATCAGGACATGGCGAGAGTCCTTTTGATGTCAACGCAACGACTCCAGCGCAACACATTCAAGAAGCTGTTGTGGCTTACGACTGGATCGCGAGTAACTACCCAGATTTGCCGATTCATGTCATGGGTACGAGCTACGGCGGATTCATATCAGCATACCTTGGTAAGTTCCGTCCCATAATGAGGCTTGTGCTTCGTACACCAGCAATCTACGAGCCAAGTACGCTTTTTACCCAGCATCAACTAATCGATAAGACAGAAGTACTTACATACAGAAAAAATACCGAAGTAGTCGCAAAACATCCGCTCTTCGCGCAAGATGGAGTAGTAAAATCACAGACGCTCCTTATAGTACATAGTGAAGATAAAAGTGTACCTAGCGAGACGACAGACGTGTACCAAGATAAGTTTGATGCTAATCTATATATTGCCGAAGGTTTTGCACATCCATTTCGAGATCCATCAAATCCCCAAGATGGCATTGAACCGTACCACGAACAGATTATAAATTGGCTGTCGTAACAACACCTGGAACTTGTGTTTATTCAATACATGCCTTGATGTATTGAAACTGTCTATGGCCACCATACCTCGCCAGGATTGATAACGCACAATGTTTCTAGCTCAGCCTATGTAAATTTCAATTCCGCCAACCATCAGATATCAAGCTTCAATTCTGTATTCGGCTATAATAGCTGTATGACCGAAAAGACTAAGTTCTCAAACCCCGACGTCGATACGCATCATAAACTTGCGCAGTGGGCAGCTTCGTGCGCCGAACGCTCTCTCCACCTATTTGAAGAGAGTGAAGATCTAGATAAACGACCGGCATTAGCAATTGAAACGCTCCATGCCTGGATTAGAGGTGAAAAGACTATGGTAGAATGTCGAACTGCCGCATTTGCTGCCCATGCCGCCGCTCGAGACGCAGTGTCACCCGCCGCCATCGCCGCGGCAAGAGCAGCTGGACAAGCGGCTGCTGTCGCACATATGTACAACCACTGCTCGCATGCCGCCGATTACGCCGCTAAAGCAGCGGTGCTTTTCTACCCCAAAGAGCTGCAAAAGGAGAAGCTTAAGGCTGAGCGCGAGTGGCAATGGAAACTACTTGCTGAAGATCTACGGTCGATCGGTTTTCCAAAAGGAATCTAGTTACATTTGCCCAGCTACTGCAAAGTTTCGAAATATATTGACTCTTCTGAACCCGAATAGATTCACTTTCTATCGAGCAGTGTTTTAATATTTTTTACTAAGCTTTTACCAGCTTCATCGGCAAGCAGAAGAGCAAATTTGTCTGGATTTGACACTAATTCTCTTTCAAGTTCATCAATATCGAATGTCTCAAAACCAGCGCCTTCACCGTCTTCAACTTTCAAATCTGAAATATCGCCGTCGAACTTATAAGCAAATAATCCACGCATTGCATTACTTACATACTCACCTTGTACGTAGTCCGCCCTCGCGATGCCTAGACTTGTTAAATCTTCAGGTAAGACCTTAATACCACTCTCCTCCACCGTCTCTCTGACGGCAGCCTCCAGGTACGTCTGGCCGCTACCAACATGCCCACTTACTGTCGTAGTGAGCTTACCAGGATCATTCTTTTTAGTATCGCTCCTCTTTTGCAGGATTATCTCGCCGTTTGCCGTATAGAAACAAACGTACACAAGGCGACACACCAGCCCTTCGCTATGAACGCGATCACGCTCAGCTTGCCCAACAACCTCGTCATTATCATTGACTACATCAAGTATTTCGCTCATGAAATGATTATAACACCCAGAGACTATAGACGATCAGATCTCAAATCAAATATATTTACTAGATTCGTAACCTTACAGGCATCTGTTTTGGTATTATTGAGCTATGAGTACTTATAAAGTTGTTGTTACCGTTCCCTCACATGAAGCAGATCAGCTGAGGCGCACAATTGGAGATGCGGGAGGTGGCAAGGTTGGAAACTATACGCATTGTAGTTTTTCGGTAAAAGGTATCGGACGCTTTTTGCCTATCTATGGCGCTAACCCAACCATAGGAAAAGTCGGTGCGCTTGAAGAGGTTGAAGAAGATAGAATTGAGATTACCTGCAACAGTGAAAATGTTAAAAGTGTCATAGCGGCAATTCGCAAGAATCACTCGTACGAGGAACCTGCTATTGATGTATACGAGCTGGCCGAGCTATAGGCAGATTTTAATCGTACACAACTACTTGTAGATCTAGATAATAACGCTGCGCAAGAGACATTGAGCGCAAACACACCCATATACCGATAGAGTTGTTTGTTGCTACCAGGTCGATATTTACGTAGTGTATTTTTTATTGTATTATAATCTTATCGCATCCATCCGGATGTGTGTAGAGTTTCTGGACACAAGGAGTGGCTATGATACAAGTCGGAACGGTGACATTTCCCGAATATTCGGGTCTTCGTTGCCTGATGATGCCGTACATCCAGGGCAGGCCGGAATCTGTTCCGGACGAGTACGCCGCGTACAGGAGCATCCTGGAGTCGACGTTCATCGACAAGGGCGACATCGGGTATCTCACCATCGATGAGTCGCCAGTTTCCATGGGAGCGCCCCACCGCGGAGCTCGCGCCAAGTTCGGCCGAGCAATCCACACCGAAGCCGGACTTCGAGCTGGCGGTAGATACGGCTGGGGCTGGGGAGCCTCGACCAACGTCATGCTCGAGCGCAACACACAGGTACTTCTTGCGAACAACCTGGACGGCAGTTGTGCGCTGTGGGATACCGAGCACGAGGACACCTCGCAAGATGGTGACATCGGTGACCATGCCAGCCACTACCCGTACGAGGACGCCGTCCTCATGCAGGCCGGTGCGGTTCACCGTATCGGCATCGTCACGCCGCACGAGAGTCTTCCAGCTCAGGTGGATTTCGACCGCCAGTTCCTCCGAATCATCGGAAGCGGAGTCCACGGGCGAGAGCCCTACTTCACGGTCAACCCCCTTGTGAAGGCCTGATCTACCCAGCCCCGACGGGCATCTCACTTTCTCGCGAAAGTTGAAGGTGCCCCGAGGGGCTCTTCAATTAAGAGTGATTTTATGTTTTTATTGTAGGTACATAGCGTAAACGCGCTATAATATATCGAGTAATCAATATAGAAAGAGAGATGTATGGCTACGGGATACTGTGTAAAGTGTAAAGAAAAGGGCGTTGAACTATCGGCTCCTGAAGTTCACCAAACTGCAAAAGGTGGCTTTATGGCTAAAGGCAAGCACGAGAAATGTGGCACAACTGTATGTGCGATGATGTCAAAAGCGAATGCCGAAAAAGCAATCGAAGACGGCGCTAAGAAATCTTACTAGATTTTTAGCATTTACTTCTATGAATACGTCGAGTAATGTCGACGTATTTTCATTATATACAAAATAACTTTTTGATTTATTAGAAATATACTATTTCTTGATTAGTTTCGATAAGCCGATGGCAGTAAAAAGTGACATGAGCGACAAGATCACCAATAGCGTAACCGCAGTCACACCCAGCGCGAAGCCGAAGCCAGTCAACTGGAGCATATGCACAGCGAGCAAAACAATGAGCCCGATCGAGAGCATGACTACGATAAAGTGTGTGCGCTGCAACTCAGCGAGCGCAACTTTGCCTTTGATGTCTGTGATTTTGCGAGGAAGATGCTTATTCATGCTTTTACTATACCACTGCGTATAGTATTGTTATATTGTTTTCGTCATGCCGAGCATCGCGGCTCTCGACATTTTTTCTTTTTTAGTGTAAAGTTATTCTTTGTACGATCAGTACTCATCCATAGTGTCACACGACTTATCGGAGGATAGCATGTCATCTTCTCGGGTTTCCGCGAAGAAAACAAGACCCGTCGTCACGGCGGTTGCAGCAATTGTGATCGCCGTGCTTCTACCCCTACTGGGATCCGCACCGGCGAACGCCGCAACAGGCTTCCCTGCCCTGGGGACGCACGACATACCCGGCAACACCGCAAAGTGCGCACTTCCCGAGGACTACAACCTCAGGAACGGCAGTGAGTGTGCTGTCGGCAGGATCGAGCAGTTTCTGCAGAGCGAGTACGGCAGTACGACCGTGCGACCGTCGTTTCGCGCTGTCACGCAGTACGCAGCTGGCGTGGTATTGGATCCACGACTTCCGTGTGGATACATCTACGGCGCTTCGGTCTACTGCGCGACAATCGACCGCGTCTACGTCGGCCTAGGCCAGTTGCCACAGATCACCGATGGCGGCACCAAGGTTGGTATTGCAGCGATTCTGTCCCACGAACTGGGACATCACCTGCAGACTGAACCTCGCGCCGGTGGCACGTATGCCTACGCGGGGTACGCCGGCACGGCTTTCGAAGATCAAGCCGATTGCGCCAGTGGGGCGTTCTTCAAGTACGGTGTCGAGCAGGGCTGGTACACCAGTGCTGACGTCACCTACGCGACGAGCGTCTACAGCCGCATCGGATCACCCGAGGGTTCGGGCAATGCGCACAGCCCAGGAACCGTCCGTGCCATGCTCTTCGAGCAGGGCGTTGCGGGTGGACTGCAGGCCTGCGGCACTCCGAACGCCTTGATCTAGTCGACTACGTACTTGGGTGGCAGCCAGACTGCCACCCAAGTACGACGAACTGATCGTACAGCTTACCTCAGTGTTGAGCGAACCATCAACTTTGAGGTAAGTTATTGAAATTACACGCGACGCGGCACTAACTACCGCTGATTTGGCTTTCAAACATACGGAAATATGCGCCTCGTTGTGAAACTAATTCTTTATGCGTACCTTGTTCTACGATTTTGCCCTGCTCGAGCATATAGATCACATCGGCTTTTTCAACAGTGCTCAACCGATGGCTGATGGTGATAATAGTTTTGTCAGTATCAGCAAATAAACGCTTGAATATGCGTGACTCAGCCAGCGCATCAATTGCGCTCGTCGGCTCGTCGAGTATGATAATAGGCGAATCGCGGTAGAAGTTACGCGCAAGTGCAAGTCGCTGATACTGTCCGCCACTGAGCTCCGTCGCAGTTGCCTCATCGTTATTCTCTGCCATCCATCGCTCAATATAGGTATTACCGCCATGCTCCAGCTTTTTCACGACATCTGCAAACTCGGCTTTATCCATAGCCGCCTTCACCCGCGCACTGCTAGCCACGCGACTCACGTCGCCCAGTGTGATGTTTTCGTCAATTGTTGCAAAGTAGTAACTAATAAATTCTTGACCGAGCATAGCAATGTGTCGATGCCAAGACTCCGGTGTGACATCGGCAAGAGACAATCCATCGACACGAATTTCCCCATGATTTGGACTATAGAGACCCATAATAAGCTTAATGAGCGTACTTTTGCCAGCTCCGTTTTCACCTACTATCGCCACATGTTGACCAGCCGTGATGACCATCGACACTTCGTCGAGCACCGCTGCATTAGTCTTGGGATAGCGAAACGTCACTTTGTCGATCTCGATACGCTGCGGCACATGTTGAATAGCCTGTGTCTTTTCTTTCTCAACTGCGATATCCATAAATCTCTGGTAGTCCACAAGATTTGCTAGGTCCTCATCTATACTTCCGAGCTGAACCGCAAGACTGCTCGCCTGCCCCATCGCACGACTAACCATTTGCTGGACAAAAAGAAACTGGCCGACAGGCTGAGCACGTGCAATTATTTCTAGAACAATCCATATAAGTGCGCCTAGCTCTACTAGTGCCTCACCAACGTCCGCCAAGGTCTGCTTCCATATAGATCTGAGCTCAAAATCTAGACGTTGTTTCTCGTCTTTTTCGCGTAGTTTCGCGTAGTTTTTCATGATGTGCTTCAGTACTCCGTACATACGCAGTTCTGCCATATTACGCGAATCTGCTAGCATCCAGCCCATGTTTCCCATGCGCCTGCGATTGGTGATATTACCTTCCCAGTGTCGCGCCTGCTGCCTAGCGAGCCGCAGCTGAATAACAATGCCTGGTATGATTGCAATCGTCACTGCTAGCGCAAGCCAAGCATTGACAAACGTCAACGCGACAAGTGCTCCGATAGAGCCGACGATACTCACAATCATGGAGCCGATTGTGTTAAAGACCGTACTAAAGACGTAGCTAAACCTGCGAGCCTTTTCCTGAAGATCGATGACATCTTTATCGTCATATAGCTCAAACGGAAGAGATCCAAAATGCTGCCGCATTTTATCTTCTACTGCCGCATCGATGACGTAGCGGGTTTTTTGCGAGATATAATTACTGATACTATTCCATAGCAGCATCACTACGCTAATACCAGAAGTAATCAACACATACACAAATACGTTTTGGGCGGCATCTGGATCACCTGCATATGCCGCCGCAAGCGCCGACGTCGTGAGCGCAGCAAAATAAGTCGTCGCGATCGGTAGTAGTGCACGCACAACACTGTCGATAAGTTGTACAATCCCTGCGATTGGCGACAACCGAAAAGATGTCATCCCTACGCGGCCGATCGATGTCAAATACTTCTTCAGTGTCAGCTTTTGCTTTTTTACCATTCGATTATAGTATACTACCCACGCGCCAGAATAAAAATTACAGGCTTGTATCTACGACACAATGAGATAGTAGTGCCGACAGGCATCGAACCCGAATGTCTGCTATAGTTAAGTGCGTACAAAGCCTTAACAAAGACCTTGTCTTGGATTGGAATAACAGCTTGAAAAAAATATTGTTATTGTGTGTCGCGTCGTTCGTCGGAATTGTCGTCTTAGCCATCGGTATAAACTTTTTTTATGTCGAACATAAAATGGCCAAAGAATACTCATCCGTAAACAGTGATGCAGTCATCGTTGAGTCACGAGAGACAGTCATAGATGCGTCGCCCGAGACAGTCTTGGCAACACTTACAGACATCAACGAATGGTCGCAATGGAACAAATCAGTCAGCGACGCATCTATCGAGGGTGAATTTACTCGGGGTACAAACTTCAGATGGAACACTGAGTCTGGCGCTATCAATTCGCAAATAAAGGTCGTTCAAAAAGATAAGGTCGTATGGGTGGGCAAAACATTTGGTATCTTTGCCGTGCATAGCTGGAGCCTTACAGAAGTTGAAGGTAAAACAAGAGTCGTATCCAAGGAGTCCTGGGAAGGGTTGACCGCCTTTGTCCTCCAATCCTCCCTAAAGAGTCAGCTAGGCGAATCTCTGGAGACTATGCTCGCCGACCTCAAAACAGGCGCAGAAAACAATCAGTAGTATACTCGCTTTGTACTATTGCCTATTCTTTTCTGCCTAGCCTCTTCGTGATCGTTGCGTTGAGTTTATTTCGCTGCTCTTCGTGATACGAATGCTCGCCCCTCACAAGCTCATCCGCAAAGGCTGCAACATCCGGCCCAGTTACTTCAAGTACTCGCTTGTTATTTGCAGCTGCTTCTTCTAATATGTCGACTAGCACCTTGAGTGGATCCATCGTTACAATACCAGAGGTATTAAATATATACTTCTTTATCTCACTGTATGCAGTAGAGTATTCACTCGGCAATGCACGTGCACGTGCTTCGATTTTCTTATACTCTCGCTTCTCGTCCAAACTACCGACTAATCTATCAAGTATCTTACTCATTTACCCTCTCCTTAATTCATTAATCTTTGATGAAACAAAATCCCATCTAGCCCAAAAAGTATGAAGCTCCTTGTAACCTAGATCTGTGAGGCTATAAAATTTGCGAGGTGGACCGATTGCCGATGGTCGCTTCTCAGTACGTACTAATTTATTTTTCTCAAGTCGCACAAGTATCGTATAGACAGTTCCCTCTACAATATCTTCGAACCCAAGCGTACGAAGCTGCTGGGTAATATCGTAGCCATAGGTAGTGTTACGACTGATGACCTCGAGAATACTACCCTCCAGCACCCCTTTAAGCATTTCTGTAGTATTATTCAATGGTATCCGTTCTATATAGTATTACGTAGTACCTCTATATAGTATCACTAAGTAGATGTAGTGCCAAGTATGTATGAGTATCTACTCGCGGTTCAAACGTGTACGCCGGAACCTACCGACAAGCAACAACGAACCAAGTATCGCGCTGGCAAACGAGCCGACGAATACGCCAGCTTTTGCCGCTTCTACCATGTGCTGACTATCCGTAAATGCCAACTCGGTGATGAATATCGATACCGTAAACCCGATACCAGCCAAGAAACCTACTCCCGTAACATGACGCATCGTGACTCCACGGGGGAGTTCGGCGACACGGAATTTTAGCAGTAGCCATGCGGCGAGCGTAATACCAACTACCTTACCGACCACAAGGCCTAGCAGTATTCCCCAGAACACCGAAGGATTACTCGTAAACGCTTGCGCAGAAATGACAAAGACTGCATTTGCGAACGCAAAGATGGGTAGCACTACAAATGTACTAAACGGTAGCACCGCTTTCTCCACTCTCTCGCTAAGTGACACTTTATTCGGTAACGCATGGATAGGTGTGATGAGGCCAATAATAGCGCCGACAATGCTTGCGTGCACACCCGAAAGATGTGTCGTCACCCATAGCACGATACTTGCGATAATCATAAGAGTCAGTTTATCGCCTAACTTATGGCGAAGCAGGAACAGGGCCGCCATCAAGCTAAGTGAGAACGTTAAGTAGCCATAGTGAATCACCTCAGCATAAAACAATGCGATGATAGTAATCGCGCCGATGTCGTCGACAATTGCGAGTGTCAGTAAGAAGATCTTTAAGGCAAGCGGTGCCCTCGTTCCGATCAACGCTAGCACTGCCACAGCAAACGCAATATCAGTAGCGATAGGAATACCCCACCCGTTACTACCAGCTGTATTCATATTGAAATAAAAATACACGAGTGCAGGCACTATCATGCCTCCAACTGCCGCGCCAATCGGCAAAATTGCCGTCTTGAACTTCCGTAGCTCACCCTTCACCAGCTCACGCTTGATCTCCAGCCCCACAACCAAGAAGAAAAATGCCATCAGCGCTTCGTTTACCCAGTGACGTAAATCCAGCGACAAATTGCCTATCATAAATGTTTGGTGCCAGAAGCTATCGTAAAATCCGTAAAACGGCGAATTGACTACTATGAGCGACAGCAATGCGGCAACAAGAATAATCTTTCCACTGATCGATTCATCTCGCAAAAAAGTCTCAGTTAATGTCACCAACCGCTTTGGATGAAGTTTTGATATGTTTGTTTTGATTGCATCTTTCATATGTACCGTACTTCCATAGTATCATCACGAGCCACCATGAAAAATGCACACAGCATTTGGACGCAAAAATAATTGACAAATTCCGTACGAACATATACCCTATGGGGGTATAGGAGGTAAGTATGCACACTCATAAAAATCACGATCAAAATAACAATAAAATGGCTGCAAGCGCCACGCTTCACTGCCTGACGGGTTGCGCGCTTGGCGAAGTAACGGGGCTCATTATCGGCACTGCTCTTGGCTGGACCACACTGCAGACTATCCTCTTGGCCGTAGGCCTAGCGTTCCTCTTTGGCTTCACGCTCTCTACTCTGCCGCTACGAAAAGCTGGTGTCGGATTCTTCGCTGCGTTATCTATTGTATTTGCCGCCGACACGCTGTCTATCGCAACGATGGAGGTGGTCGACAATGTCGTGATGGCGCTCATACCCGGCGCAATGTCTGCGGGTATCGTCAACCCGCTGTTCTGGCTCAGTATGCCGATTGCGCTCGCTGCCGCATACATGGCAGCTTTTCCAGTCAACAAATATTTGCTTTCGAAAGGCAAGGGTCACGCACTCGTTATGAAATATCATCAAGGACACCACCACTAGGAGAAATTATGTCATCTACACACGCACATGGATATTATGAAAATAAACAAGCGATCTTAAAAAGGCTTAGGCGCGCAGAAGGCCAGGTTCGTGGTATCGCCAATATGGTAGAGGAGGATAAATATTGCATCGATATTCTCACACAAATTTCTGCCGCTCGATCAGCACTCGACAAAGTTGCCGTTGAGCTCATTCGAGATCACGCGAAACACTGCCTCTCCGGCGAGACTGACGACGCATCACGACAACACAAAGCAGATGAATTAGCCGATGCGATTGGTCGCATGATAACAAAATAGGAGGATCTATGGAAACAAAACCACTTATATACGGATTAATAGGATTTTTTATCGGCGGACTTATGGTGTCGATTGCAGCCACCCTTCAAGGAGACGCTACACATACCAACGAGGTGTCTATGTCACAAATGACCGAAGAGTTACGTGATAAAAAGGGTGACGAATACGACAAGGCATTTATATCTCATATGATTGCGCATCACGAAGCGGCAGTTGAAATGTCCCAATTATCGGCAGATCGGGCCACTCACCAAGAGCTGAAAAAGTTATCAGTCGATATTGTTTCGGCGCAGCAGAAGGAGATAGCGCAGATGAAGCAGTGGCAAAAAGACTGGGGCTATATGAGCAACGGGTCGACTAGCAATCATATGTCCCACTAAGTCGTACCTACTGCTGGTACCGACTCTTGTGCTCTTCGGCTAATCGTCGGTAGTCTTCATCTTGCGTAGCACGCATATAGCGCTCATGGAATATACGCGCAGATTCGGCTTTCACCGGATCTTCCTCTGAGCGAGGTAACTCCTTGCGACCATGTGCGCCACTTTGCCCTTTTTTATCTGGCGGCACCGGTCCGTCATACTTCTTGCCGCCTTTGTGATTTGCATAGCGACGCGCACGCGTATACCCCATCTGCAAAAACTTACGAGCCATATCCATACCGACGAAGTCACCTTGCGATTTATACTCATAGAACATCTCCAAGATAACATCGGCTGAGATGGTAGCTTTTTCTGGCGTAGCAAACTTCCAATGTGGCAATAACTCACTCTTATACGGTTCGGCCGACAATACGCCCAATTCTCCCCTGCCGATGACATACTTTTCTGGGTGGGCGCGGAAATCTGTCGACCAATCTATACTCCTATAGTCCATTCCTCTACAATACCAGCTAATCCATTGATATAATACTTCCATGAACGCAGTTGAGATTATCTACACAAATTGGAAAGGTGTAACAGCCACTCGCACTATACAGCCGATTGAAATTTGGTTCGGTGCAACAGATTACCACCCTACCGAGCAGTGGCTGCTAAAGGCTCTAGACATCAAGAAAAATGAGCAGCGTGATTTCGCCCTGCAAGATGTTCAATCCTGGCAACCGGTGATAGATAAAAAACACTAAAAAGCACGGAACAGCCCTATTCGGCGCGCTGCGCGAAGTGTTCAGTGGTCTCACGCGTAAATATTTCTGCAATTTTTGGACCTACGCCGTATAGTGCCTGTAGACGCTTCGAAAACTCCTCTTCATCCATGCTACTTTCCAGCATGAGCAGCAGTGACCCTTCATATTCGCGGACTAATCTATCCATACATATTCGCAAGCCCTGCGCGGTTGCATGCTGATATCTCGTGTAGCCGCCGGCATGCAACACGCCCACGAGCGTATGCTCGGACGCGTCAATGATGGCCCATGGAGTGTCGAGCGTATGAGAAATAAAAAGTTTCCAGGTTGCCACGGCAGTTTCCGAGCGTATCGGCTTGCCGAAAAGATAGCACAACAAAAACCACCGAAACATATCGGTGTCGCTCGATAACACATCAAGCTCAAACTCTGCAGCAGTATGAACACGCCGTTCTTTTTTAGACATATACCTTAGTATACTCGATGTAGCTGAGTAGAGACTTGTGCCCTACAAGCCCGACCTTAGTTAACTAGCAGCAACACTACTCCAGCGAAACAAATAAGCGCTGCCGCAATCTTGCGCTGAATATTGTGACGCTCAGCCGAAATGAACATCAGCGCTAAGATCGTCGTCACAATGATGCCCGTTTGGCGTAGCGGTGAAATAACCGACAGTGCACCCTGGTTATATGCATAGAGCATAGCCAGGCTACCGATGCCATAGAACGCAGCGAGCACCAGGAGCTTTGACATAAGCGTACGCTTTTTTAAGATAGCAGGAATAGTTTTAAGAGTCTTTGGTCTTGCAAGCAACACCACGATGACTGGCAGCAAAAAGCTAATCGCCGCCCACGACAAGGTATCTGTATACCGGCCAACATACGCCCATGCTGTGATGGCTATACCGAATAACACACCGGTGATAAGGCCGTATAGCGCGCCTTTATCCGAGAGTAGCTTAGCTGGTCGCTTGACCAGCAGCACTACACCGGCAAATACGAACACTGCTCCGGCTCCTTGCCACCAAGTGAGCACCTCGCCGAATATCGTCACGCCGAATAGCATCATCCATATGGCATGCGTCGCAAAGTACACAGAGAACGCCGAAGCCTCTACCTTCTGCAGCGTCTTCGCATACATAATATGGCCTAGGCCATACGCAACAGAAGAAATAGCAACCGGCACGAGCAATGTTTCGATATTCGGTAGCCGAAAGCCCACCAGTATCGCTACCGCGAGTAACAGTACTCCCACCATCGCTTGAAATATTGCCGCATAGGCATACGGGTTAATCTTGTCGCCGTGCAGTAAGATACGCTGCAATATAATTGAGATCGACAACCCGAGTACGCTAATAGCAGTGAGTATTTGCCAGCTTAACATCATGATGCTATGCTACCGACCAGCCGCCGTCGGACGGCACGATAGCTCCATTAATATTTACCCCGTCGTCACTCAGAAGAAAGGTTATCGATGCAGCTAATGACTCTGCTGTTGTCGGCGCTGGCATAACGCCCACGGCAACTCCAAAGCGTTCGGTGAACATTTCAGAGTCGAACTTCGCCTCAATGTTAGTCGCGACGCCACCAGGCGCTACGGCGTTCACTCGGATACCAGTGCCCGTGTAGCTAAACGCTGCACTTTTCGTAAGGCCTATCACCGCATGCTTCGACGTAGTATAGGCTGCGCCCGCCGCCGAACCCCGAAGGCCAGCCTCGGAAGTGATGTTAACAATTGATCCGCTCTTTTGCGCAAGCATTTTTGGCACCGTTGCACGCATAAGTTTCATAGTACCAACTAGATTTACATTGAGCACACGCTCCCATATTTCATCACTTACCTCATGCACAGGAGTCATATTGTCCATAATACCGGCAATGTTTGCCAACCCGTCGATAGTATCGCCAGCGACCGCAACGATATCGGCGACCGTGTAACTGTCTGTAATGTCACCGGCCACAGTTTCTATATTTGCATCTGGAAGCGATGCCTTGAACTCATTCAGCCGTTCTTGAGAGATATCAACAGCCACTACTCGCCCACCCTCTCTCGCGATACGAGATGCAGTAGCCCGGCCGATACCTGAGCCGGCTCCAGTGACAATAATCGTCTTTGCACCAAACCTACCGGGAGTTATTGTTTCTCGCCACTCACTCGTATTTAGCTCCTCTACTGGTGTCGATGGTTCAACACTGACTTCGGTTGTGGGTGCGATGGAGACCGACCCCTCTCCTTCAGTATCCGTCTCGCCGGCATTTGCCCGTTTTACCATATCGGCTATCATTTCATCGGTCATCTTACCCTTGCTCATACCGGCAACTCTTTTCAAAGGCCAGTTTTTCACAGGAGCGAGAACTTTTTCATTTTGCCCCGCCTCTTCAAGCATTGCTCGGAATATCTTCCCGCCAGCTGGGTGCTCCAGCCACTGGCGAATAGTTGAGTCTGCCGTGAGATCGCTCGACTCATCGGAACTTGAGGGTTGGTCTGGTGCGTTATGATGAAAAAATCCCATGAACATGCTCCTTTGGCTTATGTCTTGGTTGTTGCTGCTATCAGTATAGCACTAGCGAGATAGTGCATGAGCAATGAGCTCACTCAACAACTCTTGGTAGCTCACACCGGAGTCTTCCCATAGTTTCGGATACATACTTATGTCGGTGAAACCGGGCAATGTGTTGATTTCATTAAAATACAATGTGCCGTCATCTGTGAGGAAAAAGTCTATGCGAGCAAGGCAACTCGCACCTATTTCGGCAAATAGCTTTCCTGCGTGTTGCTGCACTTTCTCAGCCACGTTGTCTGGTATGTCGGCCGGAATACGCACCGCGGAGGTACTAGTCTGATCGTACTTGTCATCGTAACTATAAAAATCTTCACCCGGCAGTACTTCGCCTACTCGACTAAGACGGTGGTGAGGTGGATTACCAAGTGCGGCAACCTCTAGCTCCCGAACATTCATTGCACGCTCCACAAGCACGGTATCGTCTACCGCAAGTGCCTGTTCGATAGCGAGCTGCAATTCGCGGGCATCATGCACCTTGTTCACACCTACAGAACTACCTGCACGAGACGGCTTGACGAACAGCGTATCTCCAAGCTCTTGGCGTACTTGCTCATAATTCATTGCGTTGTCACCGCGACGATGGACGATATACGGCACAATGTCAATGGCGATTTGCGATGCGACGCGCTTCGCTATCACTTTGTCCATACCTGCTGCACTCGAGGTCATATCGCAGCCCACAATCGGTATATGCAGGAGTTGCGCTAAACCCTGCACGCTTCCATCTTCCCCGTTCTTACCGTGCAGCGCGGGCAGGATCACAGACGGCGAATAGACCGAGCCACCGACCTGAAAAGAGCCTTCACCCAAAAGTGGCAACAATCTTGGTAGCTCACCTGCGTCGGTGTGCTCATCGAAGCTTTCTAGCGCAAACCATCGGCCACTGTGGTCGATATAGCCAAGTTGCACATCAAATGCATTGGTATCAAGCGCACTATATATATTACGTGCCGACATGATCGACACATCGTGTTCCGTTGATTCGCCGCCAAAAAGAAGTAGGATTTGCATTTTCTTCATCTACTCATTATACCCGCACCAAGACGATTGGTAAAAGTCCGTTATAATAAGAGTATGGAACGCGTACCTCTAGCAGAAAGAATGCGCCCTCAGACACTCGATGAGGTTATTGGTCAAACCCACCTGTTAGGACAGGGTGAGATTTTACGCCAAATCGTCAAAAGCAAGGAGCCTGTGAGCTTGATACTCTGGGGGCCTCCTGGCAGCGGCAAGACTACGCTTGCTCGCATCATCGCAAAAGAAGTTGAAGCTGAATGTATCGAAATTAGCGCCGTCACGAGCGGCAAAAAAGACGTCGAAAAAGTCATCGAACATGCGCGGCAAAATTGGAACCTGCAGCTCAGAACCGTACTATTTGTCGACGAAATTCATCGCTTCAACAAAGCACAGCAAGACGCATTTTTGCCGCATGTCGAAAGCGGACTCATCACGCTCATCGGTGCGACGACCGAAAATCCAAGTTTCGAAGTTATCACGCCGCTTCTGAGTCGAAGTCGAGTACTGATACTCGAGCCACATAGTAAGGCAGATATTATCAACATAGTCACCCATGCCGTCGAGGCGCTTGGCAAAACAAAACATATCACTGATGAGGCGATCGACTACCTGGCAGAATTGTCTGGCGGAGACGCGCGCGTGGCACTTGGCAACTTAGAGCTATCGTTCAATATGGATGCGCGTAAGGTCACGCCAGATATCGTGAAGGTAGCTGCCCAAAAGCGAGTGCCGGGCTATGACAAGAAAGGCGAAATGCACTACAACGTTGTGTCTGCATTTATCAAAAGTATGCGCGGCAGTAGCGTCGAAGCCACCCTCTACTACCTGTCGCGCATGATAGATGCCGGTGAAGATCCAAAGTTTATCGCAAGACGCATGGTAATATTTGCCAGTGAAGACATAGGCCTCGCTGGCAACGGTGCACTTGGTCTCGCATTAAACGGCTTTCAAGCAGTAGAACGAATCGGCATGCCAGAAAGCAGCTACGTGCTCTACCATGTCGCAACGGCGCTTGCGCGTAGCAACAAATCGCGAGAGACCACCGACCTGATGTACAGAGCCCAAGATCTTTCCAAGCGATATCCGGACTCTCCTGTACCGCTACACCTACGCAACGCACCGACAAAACTCATGAAAGACCTTGGCTACACAAAAGATTACAAATGGGAAGCAAACTTTCAGCATACAAAAGGCTTTTTGCCAAATGATGTTGCGAGTGAATACTCTGACTAGATCGGCTTGATCACCACAGATTCATCCGGCTCTAGCGTCACACCCGCACGCAGGTCGACCCTACGGCTTTCGCGCTCCACGGTCACGCTCGATAAAATCGTCTGGCCCATCACGAACATACTGTCCGACACCTTGACGCCCCGTTGTTTGTTGCGACTAAAGTTTGTCATAACTATCAGCTGCTCTCCGTCTGGAGACCTTCGTCCATATGAGAGCACTTGGTCGTTTTCCGTATGTAGCGACACGTATTCTCCGGTCGCCGCTTCTAACTCATGATTGAGACGTATCGCTGCCCGGTAGAGTGCGAGTGAAGATTTATCGTGCTGCTCTTGACGTGACACCGCTTTATGCGCATCTGCATGATTGGCAGGTAGCCACAAAGCTTCGGGTTCAGCGCAAGAGAAACCAGAGTTAGGCAGTGTATCATCCCATGGTATCGGCGTGCGCTCTGGGTCGCGGAGACCGTTGGGGTCTTGCAAACGATCTTCTGGAATATCAGCATCCATTAAACCGAGCTCTTCGCCGTTGTAGACGAAGCGCATGCCGGGTAGAAATAGCGTCGTCACAGCCGCTGCGCGCGCACCGTTATGCCCAAGTCGCTGGGCCAATCGTGACTTGTCGTGGTTGCCATTGACTTGATTGCCAACAGCGTCTTTCAACAAACGCTCATAGTAGTAGTCCATCTGTATTTTACGAGCGCCAGCACTCCAGTCGGCACTCAGCCCACCAAAGTTGAATGTACTGGCCACTTCTGGCGCAATCGCATCGATATCACGCAGGTCAGACTCACCCATGTATGCCTCGAGAATCATACGCAAATCGCGCGTCTCGTACGCTTCGTCTTTGAGTACTTGGCACATTTCCCAAACATACTCATGCAGCTTCGCTGGGTAACCACAGCTGTTGTAGTTGAGTAATTGATCGTACGGATTGTCATTCCACTCTTCGTTATAAGCGGTATTCACCTCTTCGTTCGGCAAATCCATATTCTTACCGATATGATTGACTGCATCAACTCGAAAACCATCGACTCCACGGTCTAGCCAAAACCTCATGGCGTCTTTCATAGCCTCACGTACGTAGGGGTTACTCCAGTTTAGGTCTGGCTGCTCAACAGCAAAGCTATGCAGATAAAACTCTTTTCGCACATCGTCCCATTGCCACGCAGACAATGGTGGCGTCCACTCGTCTGGTCGCAACCAGTCCATCTCGCCGTGCGCACGTGCTTTGCGTTGCGGCATAGAAAACACGCTCGCCCAGTTGTTTGGCGGCTGATGATTACCGTGTTCGTCCACTTTCCCGGGGTGCCATATATACCAGTCCTCAAACCCTTCTTCGCGACGTCGAGATTTTTCAAACCATTCGTGTTTGTCCGATGAGTGATTCGGTATAAAATCTACCATGAGGCGAATATGCTTGGCGTGGGCAGCGTTGACTAGATTGTCGAAGTCTTCTAGTGTGCCGAGTGCCGGGTCGACATTTTTGAAATCTGCAATGTCATATCCTCCATCGACCATTGGCGACGGGTAAAAAGGAGAAAGCCACAGTGCGTTTACCCCGAGTGCCTCGAGATAAGGCAACCTCTGTTCAATACCTCTGATGCTACCGTGTCCAAGCTGTGGGCTACGCTCAATATCTTCAGCAAACGTCCACGGATATATTTGATATATTACCGCGTGCTTCCATGTGGAATTACTGCGGGCTGTATGAATATCTATCGTCACTTTTCGTCCTCATCTCTTAATGCGGCATATACGCCGTTTGTCCAACCAAATCCATCTTGCAAGGGGTACTCACCGCCACCGCCTACGCGAGACTCGTGAGCCACATCATACTTTTCAATCATTTTGTGTTTGGTCGAAAATACTTGCTCGGTAGAGTGCATCCATCGCTGCTTGATATCGTCGGCCAGTGTGTAATATCCATAGGCTCGAAGCCCCTGGATCGTAGTCCAATGCAGTGGTGCCCAGCCATTGGGCGCATCCCACTGCTGACCATTATCCACGAGTGTGGTTATCAGGCCGCCGTCTTTAAGGAAATCCTGCTCTAGTCGCTCCGCAACAGCCTTGGCTTGCTGTGATGTTGCAATTTTTGCGTATAATGGAAACACCCCGGCCAACGTGACACGTCCAGTCGACTTCCCTTCGCGAAAGTCATAGTCACAGAAAAACTGCTCTTCTTCGTCCCAGCAGTAGCGCAGTATTGTCTGTGCACGCTTATCTGCAAACGCTTGAAACTTGCGCTTTAACAGCGGCTGCCTGAGCAACTGGTAAGTCTCGGCTATCGTCGTCTCGAGCTGATACAGCAAGCAATTCAAATCAACCGGCACAAGGTCTGTAGTATGAATCGACTCAATGTCCCTAGAGTTGCGGAACCAGCGCGAGCTAAAATCCCAGCCGCTCTCGGCACCTGCACGGAGATCCAGAAACAATTTTTCTTTGTTGGCGTTCGAAGATCTCTCTGCGGTTTCTAGGTCTTCTCGCAAAGATTCTGGTCGTGGCGACGTCTTGTTGTCGTAGTAACGATTGAGGATTACTCCGTTGGGCATTTGTACGACACGCGCAAACGCCTGGTGATCGAGATGTTCGTTTACCGAGCGGCGCCCTTTCATCCAAAAACGATACTCTGCGACCATAGATGGCAAAAATTCCAAATACGTACGAGTGCGCCCACGATGACCGGCCATCAACTTGACCATATGCGAGAAAAAGGGTGGCTGCGAGCGACTCAGAAAATATGTACGATTAGCTGTTGGTATAAACCCAAATTTGCGAATCATATACTGGTAGTTTTGCATCATACCGTGCATGATATCCCAGTGTCCGTCAGCTGCAAGCCCGAGCATAATGAAATAACTATCCCAGTAAAACTGCTCACTAAACCGACCGCCAGGCACGACGTACTCGTGCGGCAATGCAATAAGCGACCCGCGGTCTTTTCTGTTACGACGTCGCAGTTCACTCCATAGGCCACGGGCATGCTCGCGAGGAGACACAGTTGGCGAGAAAATATACTCGGGCTGACGGTCGGGCATAAATTCATAAAAATGGCGGCTTACAAAATCACGAAGATCAAAGTTTGGATCTTTTTGAGCAAGGCGATATTCTTTTACTATCTGGTTGGCACGCTTTTTTGGGATAAGATCGACAAACGTCTTACCATCATCGTAGACTTGCCTAGACTGTACTTCCAGGAAAAAGTCACCAAGCGCCTCATCGGGGCTTTTGGAGGGAGAAATCAACTGACCAGTCGTCTTAACGAGTGCAGTTTTTAGCTTGTGTGATACAGACTTGGCAGGCATATCTTACTAGTATACCGTTTATGCTTACGCTGCTCAATCATACTTATGAAGATTTATATCAATGATGATGTTCTTCGTGCTCATCGTGCGTAGATTCATCGTGATGATTACCGTGAATGTCTTCTGTGTGCGCATCGTGTTCGTCGTGATGCGTATCGTGGCCGCTTTCTACATGCTGCTCGCTATGTGTCTCGCTGCCATGGTCGTGACCCCCAATGTACTCGTGTGCGAGAGTAGTTGTCACCCCTACAAAGAGTACGCCAAGTAGTAGCACAAACGCCTGGATGTTGGCGACTCGACGCTGACGCTCTGCGTGAATTGTCGGGATGATGTCACTTGCAGCGATGTAGATAAAGAATCCGGCGGTAATTGCGAGCAGGATTGGCTCAGAGACCGGGAACTGCCCGCCAAGCCCGTACACTGCTGCTGCAGCCGCCACAGTAGCCAGTGCGCTAGCCAAGTTTATCAGCAGTACCTTTTTGCGCTTCATTCCTTTTGAAAGCAGCAGCCCAAAGTCACCAATTTCTTGTGGTACTTCGTGTGCAGCCACAGCAAGCGCAGTAATTACACCAGTTGCGGGACTCACCAAAAAAGCCGCACCTATCGCGAGGCCATCGATAAAGTTATGCAACGTGTCACCGATGACGATGAGTGACGCGTTACGCCGATGTACAGGATCGCTTGCTTCGTGCTCGTGATGGTGATGAAACCAAGATAGTGTGCGCTCTAGCAAGAAAAATCCCAAGAAAGAAGACAGTACAACAAGAGATATAACGTGCGCATCTTGACCTGCCATAGCCTCGGGCAACAAGTCTACAAATGCAGCTGCGAGCAATGCTCCGGCTGCAAATGGTACAGCAATACGCTGCAGTTTGGTTGTGCCCCACTTGCCATACAATAAATATACACCGCCCGCGAGCGATATTACGCTGCCAAATACGGCGGCCGCTATTAAAAGGATCCATTCGTTCATATCAAATTAGTGTAGCGGAATTCGAGCAATATGCAAACTTGTCGCAAAAAATACTAATTTTGCAATTACATCGCTCTACGCGCCAGGCGTAAACCAAGTTTCCCAGAGACCATTCACCCGCAACCACACCGCCACGTAGCCCGTACTTGCGGTTGGTATACCGGCCGCTGGACATAGGCTTGCATTGCCGTCACCCGGCCATGTGGCCATTTTACCAGAACCATTGGCCGACGAATGATAGAAACCTGCAGTAGATACACTACGGGCTACAATAGCTACCGCCGCATCAGATCTACAATATAGCAATGTGTTACTGCCACCGCCATTCGCACTCCGCGTCACCACAAACGCATCATTGATTTCAGCTTGAAGTGTAGGCCACCTGCCATTTATGGCTTCAAACTGCCGGATCTTGCTATACGTAGAGCGTAAGTCACTCTGCACAGTTGTGTCATTCGCTCTGTTCTGCACACCGTTAAAGGCAACTATCGTAATAGCCGCCAAAATACCGATGACGACAATTACAATAAGAAGTTCAACTATCGTAAAACCTTGCCTACGACCAGAGGGAGCCCACACTTTGTTCATACCCCTTATGGTACCATTAAGCTTTTATAGGCACAATAAGGTGACTATTTTTTGCCGGCGCGCTTGCGCTGATTTGGTTCCAAATAGCGCTTACGAAGGCGGAGTGACTTAGGTGTCACCTCTAGCAGTTCATCATCTTCGATGAAATCGATAGATTGCTCAAGGCTTAAATCTGTAAATGGCGTGAGTTGAATTGTGCCGTCACTCGAAGAAGTACGCATGTTTGTCAGCTGTTTGCCGCGGCATACATTGACGTCGAGGTCGCCCTGGCGATTATAGACGCCGACAATCATACCTTGATATACAGTAGTACCTGGACCAACGAATAGTTCGCCGCGTGCCGACGCAAGGTCAAGTGCGTACGCAGTAGTTGAGCCAGCCTCTGTTGCAACGAGCGCGCCACTACGAGTTTGCTGCAGGCGAGCACCGAGTGGCTGATAGCCGTGAGGTAGACTGTTAATAATAACAGTACCTTTTGTCGCCGTGAGAAGGATGTTGCGAAGACCTATCATTGCACGTGTTGGCAAAATATATGTCGTACGAGTTGTACCACTACTTGTTTGTTCTTGCTTAGTGAGCGCAGCACGGCGTGTGCCAAGCTCTTGGCTCACCGCACCAAGGAATTCTGGCGCAACTTCGATAAGTAGCTCTTCAACTGGCTCTTTCACTTCGCCGTCTTCTTCGATAGTAACAACTTGCGGGCGACCAACTTCGAATTCAAAGCCTTCGCGTCGCAATGTTTCGATCAATACAGACAGATGTAGCTCACCACGTCCACTTACAGTAAATCCAATACCATCGTCGGCAACACGAAGCGATACATTTGTTTCAAGCTCTTTTTTAAGGCGATCACCAATTTGGCGTGAGGTGTTAAACTCTGCTTCTTTACCCTTAAGTGGGCTAGTATTCGGGCCGAGGTACATACTCAAAGTTGGAGCTTCAACATCAATCACTGGCAATGCTTCTGGGTTTTCTTTATCGGCAATTGTTTCACCAATATGCGCGTCTGCAATACCCGTAAGGGCAACAATATCGCCGGCACCGGCTTCGTCTATCTCTTCGCGCAGGAGTCCGCGGTAGCCAAATACCTTATCGATACGACCACTCACTTGCACATCGTCGCGCTTCATCAGTACGACAGGCAACCCCTTTCGCACACTTCCGCGTGTGACGCGGCCGATGGCGTACTTTCCGAGGAAAGAATCATACTGTAAACTTGTTACGAGCAGCTGGAATGCTCCGTTTTCGTCAACAGTTGGTGCAGGTATATCACTGATAATAGCGTCGAATATAGGAGAAAGATCGCCATTTTCGCTTGGGTCAGTAGGCATTTCTTTCCATGCTTTTCCATCGCGACCAATTGCATAATACACAGGATACAAGAGCTGGTCGTCGCTCACTGCGAGCTCCAAGAACAAGTCAGAAATCTCATCGAGCACTTCGTCGATGCGGCGTGAAGGCTTATCGATTTTGTTGATGACAACTACCGGCTTAAGGCCAAGCTCAAGCGCTTTTGAAAGCACAAACTTAGTCTGAGGCATCGGACCTTCTTGTGCGTCAACTATGAGCATGACGCCGTCTGCCATGTTGAGTGTACGCTCTACTTCTCCAGAAAAGTCGGCGTGTCCGGGTGTATCGATGATGTTAATTTTGTAGTCGCCGTGGTAAATAGATGTCTGCTTAGCAGTGATAGTGATACCGCGTTCGTGCTCTTGGTCACCGCTGTCCATGATAAGATCCTGGCTCATTTCGGCTTGGTTGTCGCGGAAAGTTTTTGATTGTTTGAGCAACCCATCGACCATCGTTGTCTTGCCGTGGTCGACATGCGCGATGATCGCGATGTTGCGAATGTGTTTAGCGTCTTTCATAAAATAATACCCCTGTCTTCGTGAAGAGGCTTCCTTTAGATATTATTTTAACAGATTGAGGTCACTTGCGCAACGTAGGTGCATCTAGCGTAGCACAGCGTATTAATTGACAAATAGTTAATATACAATATAAGATGTAATGGAGTTAACGCCGTTGGCTCAAAGGTACGAAGATTCACTTCGGCTTTTTCATTCGTGAGCGCAGACTCACACGACCTCGAAAGAGGATACATGGGCTTCATGGGAGATTGTCGGAAACCCGACATGAAGTGTAACGGTCGCAACAAATGTAACCGTTGCCAGGGTCAGATGGATCGACTGGAGCGTCAAGCTCGGGACGGGGACGTACCTTCACGCCCTCGAAAGACTGGCCAATTCAGCCGCCAACAGAACGACGGCACAACGCTCTACGGCCCCAAAGAGACCGAGGGGCGACCAGGTCACAAGCATGGTCACCGTGGCGACAATTTCGATCGCGCGCCACACAGCACTATCGGCTCGGCCGCCCTTGGGGATGCGCACACGACCGATGAACACGCAAGAACGCGCACCAAGCGCTGGTGATTCATCGCCACCCCCGCAAATCTCAAGGTTTGCGGGGGTGGCACTATCAACTTTTTCTATATGAATGATTTTAGTACTATAAAGCAATGGAATACATACACAACCTTAGTAAGATAGTCTATTCCGAACCTACGGGTAGACACCTACGTCCATATTTAGTGGAGTATGTTAAATACTATGCAAGCAAAGCCCAGCAGCTGACCCAAGATGAACTGCTGCACGGCAAGGGCAGTAACTTTGCTTCTGATATCTGCGGAGCACTGTCTTGGCAAGGTGCCAACGACGCGCAAGATGATGCGTGGATAACCGACTGGATTTCGCGTTACGACAAAAAATCTACAAAGCCCACCATCGACAGCATTAGCTGGATCACCGAGAAAGACGAACCAATACTCTGGAAAATACTTGAAGTATCAAGTCCGCTCGACGTCGATAGCAATGACAGTAAAAAATGGCGGGAGCTATTTGAACTCGCCGATAAACTATAGCGTATCCCCACACACCCTCTTGATTTGGCAGACACCGCAGATGAACTACACTATAAGTATGACTAAAAACGACATTCCAGACTGGATACAAAAACTCGACCTCTCTAGGCCCGTTGATCCAAGTGCGGGCTACCACGCTATAGTAGACGAAGAGATCTTGGCAGCGTTGCAGCAGCTTTCGCTTAAAGAGCTGGATGAGCTTGCGGATATAAGCGGTGTCCGCGCACATCAAGGCGTACTCACACCCCCAAACGAAAGTAGTCGCGAAGAATACGTGGAAATACTAAGCGACGTAGGCGAGATGGTTCCGCCGCAAATCGTACGCATCCGAGAGTACCTAGGAATAAAAAGCACATAGAAAAAACCAGTCTTTACAACTGGTTTTTTCTATGGTGGGCGCTGAGGGGCTCGAACCCCCGACCCCTTCGGTGTAAACGAAGTGCTCTAGCCAACTGAGCTAAGCGCCCGCATCTTGTATAATTATAACGGATTGATCATTACTTCGCAAGTGGTCATTTTGAGATTGAAGTATAGAGTTTACGGGGCTCCGCATAGTATAGCGACCGTATAGCCGCAGCACTTAAGTTGCCCAGTCGCTCATTGAACGCATCTCTGTGTTCTGCCAGCGACCTCGGATCTTTAAACTCTGTGTAATTTGGACTAATTTCCAGAACTCCTCTTGTTGCACCATTCGCATGCAGACGCTTCGCGAGGCCTGCCCCGCCAGCTAATAGCACATTCTGAACCAAGCCCTCATCCTCTTGGTCGAGTTGAAATATCATTCTAAAATCTGGAGGCTGTTCGACGAATTTTTTGTCAAACTTCTGGAGCACGTCGACAGCCATGTGATTAATAGGCAAAGTTCTTACCTGGCGTTGGTTCTTGTCACGGAGTGAGCCCATCTCTGCGCGAAGATTGCTGCTGGCCACTTCTAAATCCGCCCTGCTCTCAGCACGAAGCACCGCAGCGAGTCGCAAATAAAAATCGCCATCGTGTTGATGGCGTCGCAGTGTCGCGGAATCAGGGCGCAGCAGCGGCGCAACTACGTGGCGTCCAATCTCCGGGCTCACCCTCATATACAGATTACTTCTGAACGCATTTGTCGCACCGGTGATTCGCTCATGCTGCAATGTCATACTAGTATTATGTTCGTAGTGCACGTAGCGTGTCAAGACACTTCGTTGCAAATAAAATAGACATCCAGCCGAATGTCTATTTTATTTGGTGCGGTGAAGAGGACTTGAACCTCCACGAGCGCAATGCTCACTAGCCCCTCAAGCTAGCGCGTCTACCAATTCCGCCACCACCGCATAGTGGATTGTCGCAAAATGATGTAGCAACTCAGAAAAGTATACAGATTTTACGGCGTTTTGTAAACAGGAGACTGGTTTGTCGCCCAACGAATGACATCGTTGTATCTATCGTTTGCAGTGATGAGTGTATTCGACGAATCGAGTGCACCCGTTGCGCTGGTGTGCACGTAGGTCATCGGAGACTGATAAAGGCCAATTGCAGGAACGTCTTTGAGCCATTGCTTCACAAACGTCTGATATTTTGCCTGACGCAGGTCATCTTCAAGGCGCAGTCGCGCACTCGAAAGCGCATCGTCACTTACTCCGCTATCGTAGTTTGAGAAGTTGAGTCCATTTTCTGTGGCCTGCGATGAATGCCAGTATGCGTAGACATCGGGGTCCGCACCGAGGAACAACTCTTGCACCAGTACGTCAAAATCACGCGGCTGCAACACGCTGCTGGCGATATTTTGCGCAGGATCATCAGTATCAACCATACGTGTTTCTACCCGCACGCCAAGCTCGCGCCATTGCTTCGCAAGGTTTGCGACAACAACCTCGTAGTCTGCGTCTTTGATAGCAACCATATTGAGTACAAGTGGCTCTTTATCTTTAACACGCTCACCTTCTTCGTTGAGCTTCCAGCCTGCGTCGTCGAGCATGGCTGCCGCTTTCTTTTTATCGAACGCAGGTTTATTGATGTCCTGCAGCGAAACTTGCGAAGCAAGTAGCGGCGTATCTAGCTGCTTCACTTTGACGGGCAGTGTTTTTAATGCTTCCTGCACATCTGTGCCAACCTGTAGCGCCTGTCGCACTTTTACATCTTTAAATGCTCCGACCGAGCGCGTATTGAAGAGTGCATATACACCGCCGTTCACTGTACCGAGCGAACTGTCGTACGTGCTGTCGCTTGCAAATTCACCATACGACGACAACGGTATGTCACCTACTGCATTGACTGCATGGCTCCGCAGGGCGCGAACAAGGCTTTCGTTCTCGGCGTAACTATGGAGCTGGAATCGCTCTAATTTAGGTGCGCCTCGATAGTAGTTCAGGTTCTGGTTCATGTGTACAACGGTATGCGCATCGCGCCCTTGTACGTTTTGCTTGAGACGGAAGCTAAACGGCCCCGAACCTACAGGCTGGCTACTAAACTGCGCTTCACGTAAGTTTCCGGGATTCACATTCGCCAGAATATGTTCTGGCACCACGGGAAATGTCAGTGCATTTGGAAAAGGCGCGTA